>JANLTL010000255.1:0-10604 GCA_031362905.1 Burkholderiales bacterium
CCGAGATGTAGCCTGCCTCGTCACACACCAGATAGGCCGCCAGATTGGCCAGCTCGGCCGGGTTGCCAACGCGCCCGGCGGGGATGCGTGCAGCAGGGGTGCGCGCCCGCCCGCGTTGTGCCGGCATCTATTGGGCGGTCGCGCCCGGTGTCAGGAACGAGCCGGGGGCAATGGCTACCAGACGAATGCCGCGCGGACCCCATTCGACCGCCAGACTGCGTGTCATCGCCTGCAAGCCGGACTTGGCGATCGCTGATGGAGCGGTAAACGCACGACCGGTGCGCACCGAGGTCGACAAGATGCTCAGCACGACACCGGGACGCTGCGCATCGATCCAGCGCCGCCCGACGCCGAGGGTGCAATACAAGGCGCCGTGCAGCGTCGGTCCGAGCACGGCATCGACGGCGCGTGACGAGAGGCGTTCGGTTTGGGCGATGAAGGTGGCAGCGGCGTTGTTGACCAGTACATCGAGGGGGCCGGCCTTCCAGATTTTGTCGAGCATCTGCTCCACGGCATCCGCATCGCGAATGTCGCAGCGGTGTACCTCGATGGCGGCTGCCCCCGGTTCGGTCAGGCGGGCTGCGGTCGCATCGAGCACGTCACGGCGGCGCCCGCACAGCACCAGCGATGCGCCCAGACCGGCAAAGCGTTAGCCCATGATGGCGCCCAGCCCGGAGCCGCCACCGGTGATGAGAATGCGTTTTCCGGCCAGCAGGTCAGCGCGAAACATAATCAGTCTGTCGCTTCCATCACACCGCGCAGATAGCCGATTGCGTGCGCTGCGCAACCCGGCCCGTCAGGCACGTATTCGAACGGCTCCACCGCGACCATGCCCTGAAAACCGTTGTCCACCAAGGCTTTCAGGATGGGTCCGAATTTCATGGCGCCTTGCCCCGGGCCGCGGCGATTCGGGTCGTTCACCTGCACGTGGCCGATCAGGCCGGTGGGCAGCCAGCGTGCGATCAGTGCGGCGACTGGTTCGATCTCCGCCAGTCCTGCGGAGCTGGTGTCGATCATGGTGCGCAGATGCGGGTTGTTGATGGCGCGCACGATGGCGGCCGCCTCGGCGACGGTGTTGATCAATGGCGTCTGGTCTGACGACAGCGGCTCGATGCAATAGGTGACATGGTTGGCTCGCGCCGCTTCGCCGGCGGCGGCGAATGCGTCGCTTGCGCGGCGCACGGCAGTCTCGTTGGATTCGCCGGGCGCGGGCATGCGTTGTTTGGGTGAGCCGTGCACCAGATAGGCGGCGCCCATCGCGGCGCAGAGTTCACACAGGCGCCGCATGAAGCTTACGGTGCGCGCATGTACCGTGGCATCGGGCGAGGTGATCGACAGTCCCTCGGGTTTGACCAGCAGCCAGTGCAGGCCGGTGATGGCCAGGCCGTGGTCGGCGGCCACGCGTTGCAGGTGTGTCCCGTCCCGGTCGCTCATCACCGCAGGGTCGTCGCTCACCGTGAAGGGCGCGACTTCGAGACCGGCATAGCCGAGCACGGCGGCGATGCGGCATTGCTCCGCAAACGGCAGCGGCGCCAGCACTTCGTTGCACAAGGAAAACTGTATGGGCCGGTTGTTCATGTGCACCGACCGGTGATCAAGCGCTGGACCGGAAGGCCGCGCAGCAGGATCACGATCGCAATGATGTCAATCACTGGCGCAGCGTCAAGCCCGATTACCCGCCGGCCTGGGTCTGTGCCAGCGAGCGCAACTGAAAACGGCCATCGCTATTGAACAGCCAGGTCTCCGAGAATTCAAATGCACCGGCGCCGCGTGATACCGCGCCAGAAGGACGTGGATAGGGTGCGGCGCGCTGCACGCTCTGGATCGCACGCTGCTCGGCTTCGGCATCGCCGGGGCTACGCTGAATCGTGATCTGTACCGGCTGGCCTGCTGCATTGAGCGTGATGTTGAGCACGATCACGGCCCGCAGCAAATCTTGCGGGCGGCCCGAAGCGATGTCGCTACTGGCCGCATGAATGCGCTGGGCCACCTCGACCTTATAGGCGTCGAGCGTGCGTGCAGCCGAGATGGCAACACCGGGCACCGGAACCGGTGCAGGGGTACTGGTCACAGGAGCCTCCGTTACAGGGGCAGCATCGGGTGCACGCCGTTGCGCGCATCCCGCCAGGACAAGAATGAAAACAACGATGGTAATGGAGAGGCGCATGGCTGTGTTCGGGGTTGTGTGCGGGGTAAATTGCTTGGTCGGGCCGGGACGCCAGGTTCGGGATTGTGCCAGCGGGCGGGTACGATACGCGGCCACCAGTGCCGCTCCCGACGTGGTCATGCGGTTTGCGAAATGCGCGCTGTCGATGTAGGAGGGAGCAGTATCACGACCGGTTCTGGTGCAGGCTTAGGTGATGGTGGCGCGGTGACATCTCAATTTTTGAACAGGAAGCCGAGCACCAGTTCACTCATGTGCGCGAGGCGCTCGGCCCGCGCGCGCGGCGAAAGCAGGTCACGCGCAAAGATCGTCGACAGGGTGAATTTGTTGCCAAGGTAAAAATAGGTCAGCCCGGCAATCGAAATATACAACTGCACCGGGTCCACGCCTGCGCGGAACACGCCGGCGCGGCGTCCGCGCTCGAGCACTTCTTCGATCATCGCCACAAAGGGCGAATGCATGTTGCGCACCTTCTTCGACTTTTTCAGATGGCGCGCCTGGTGCAGGTTGGCGCTGTTGAGCAAGGTCATGAACTCGGGGTGCTCGAGGTAATACTCCCAGGTGAACGCAATCAGGCGGCGAATCGCCTCGGGGGGATCGATTTCGGTCAGGTGCAGTGCCTTCTCGGCCTCGCGAATGTGGGCATAGGCGCCTTCGAGCACGGCAAGGAACAGACCGTCTTTGTTGCCGAAGTAGTAATACAGCATGCGCTTGTTGGCATCGGCATTGGCAGCGATGCGGTCGACCCGCGCTCCGCCCAGGCCGTGCGCTGCGAACTCGTCGCGCGCCGCATCGAGGATGCGGGCGCGCGTGCGCTCGGGGTCACGCGTAGCGGCAGGCGCCGCCGCCTTGGCAGTCTTTGCGCGAGAAGCAGGTTTGCGTGCGGCCATCAGACGATTGTAACTGCGCGGTTAATCGCGGCAAAGCGTTGCGCCCGCGCCTGGCAACAGCGTGCATTTCGCTGTGCTTCGGATGGCCGATTAAAATCACGCCAATGAATCCGACGGAACTCTTGCTGCAAAGCTATTACGCCGCTGTCGCGGCGGCTGATCCCCTCAAGATTGTGCCGGCGCACTTGCCTCCTCCCGCAACGGGGAAAACGCTGGTGATCGGCGCCGGCAAGGCCGCTGCGTCGATGGCGAAGGCGGTCGAACAGCACTGGCCGGCCGATCAGGCACTGGAGGGCCTCGTCATCACCCGCTACGCACATGGCTACAGCGGCGATCAGGCCTTGAAGCGGATTCGCGTCATTGAAGCGGGTCACCCGGTGCCCGATGAATCGGGTGAGGCCGCGGCGCGCGAGATCGCGCAACGCGTGCAGGCATTGGGGCCGGAAGATCTGTTGCTCGCGCTGGTGTCAGGCGGCGGATCCAGTCTGCTTGCATTGCCGGTCGACAGCATCTCGATGGCGGACCTTAAGGCTACTACAAGGGAATTGTTGCGTTGTGGCGCCCCGATCCAGGACATGAACGTGGTGCGCAAACACCTCTCGCTGATCCAGGGCGGCAAGCTCGCGGCGATGTGCAAGGCGCGCATCGTCTCGCTGGTTATTTCGGATGTGACGGGAGACGAACCGACGCACATCGCCAGCGGCCCGACGGTACCCGACCCCAGCACCTATCAGGATGCGCTCGGCATTCTCGCCAAGTTTGAATGCAGCGTGCCGGCCAGCGTGCGCGCCCATCTCGATTCCGGTGCGCGCGGTGATATCACCGAGACGCCCAAGCCGGGCTCGGCGGTATTCGCGCGCGCCGAAACGCATGTCATTGCCACCGCGCACCAAAGCCTCGAAGCCGCGGCGCAAGTGTTCCGCGATGCTGGCATCGCAGCCGTGATCCTGGGCGACACCGTCACCGGCGAAGCGCGTGAAGTAGGCAAGGTACACGCCGCGATCGTGCGTGAAATCCTCGCATACAGCCAGCCCTTCAAGCGCCCAGTCGCGCTGATATCGGGGGGCGAATGCACGGTGACCTTGAAGAACGCCAATGGACGGGGCGGGCGGTGCACCGAATACCTGCTCTCCCTCGCCATCGAAATGAACGGGACGGCAGGCGTCTACGGTCTCGCCGCTGACACCGACGGCATCGACGGCTCAGAACGCAATGCTGGCGCGTATTTCGGGCCAGATACGCTCCAAACCGTTGGTGCTCAAGGCTTGCGGGCCGGCAAGCTTTTGGAAGCGAATGATGCGTGGGGATTTTTTGACAAGGCGGGGACGCTGATTACCAATGGGCCGACGCGAACAAACGTCAATGATTACCGGGTGATTTTTCTCATGTGATGCTGCGGTATAGTTTGTCCCTCGCGTTCCATCTCCAATCCCCATGCGTCCCTCAGAAGCACTCGCCCGTCATCGCGACGCGATTCGCAGAATCGCGGAGAGCCATCACGTATTCAATGTTCGCGTATTCGGCTCGGCATTGAATGGCACTGATAAAGAGGGCAGTGATCTGGATCTCTTGGTGGAACCAACCAAGGAAACATCCTTGTTTGACATCGGTGCCATCCGCCATGAGCTAAAGCAGTTGCTGGGCCTGCCTGTGGATGTGCTCACGCCGATGGCATTGCCGGACAAGTTCCGGCAGCGCGTCCTTGATGAAGCGGAACCTGTATGAAGGATTCCGATTCGCTTCGGCTCGCGGACTATCTGAGCCACATTCTCGAAGCGATTCGCCGCATTGATGTGTATACCGCCGACATGAGCGAGGTATCGTTTTTGGAGAATCTGCTGGTGCAGGACGCTGTCATCCGGAACTTTGAAATCATTGGCGAAGCCTCGCGCAATATTGATCGGGTCTATCCCGCGTTTCGCGAAGAGCATGCCGAAATGCCATGGATTCCGGCATACGAGATGCGCAACGCGCTTTCGCATGGTTACTTCAAAGTAGACTTGGGCATCGTGTGGCAGACGATTCACAACCACCTTCCGGGATTCGCGGATCAGGTTCGATTGTTGGCCGGCAGCGACGAAGTGCGCGATGCAGGAACTTGAGCAAGTAGTGGTCTTGCAAGACCTTGCCGATCTGCCGATTCGCGCTGGAGATATCGGAACTGTGGTTGCTGTGTATCCGCCAAGTGAAGCGTATGAGGTCGAGTTTGTTACTTTGACCGGACAGACGATTGGCGTTGTGACGCTGGCCGCAGATAAGGTTCGAACGTTTCGTGAGGGCGAAATTGCACGTGCACGCGACCTGACGGTTTGATTTCTGCAAAAAAAGTTTCACGCCTGCAAGACGCACCGAGTAATCAGTGTCGATATTCTTCGCGTAAAAGCATGTCTGATAGATGAAAAGTAAAGTTGTTTCACCGGCAGCCATCGTCGCGTTAAAGCAGGCGTTGACGGACCTCTATTGGTACAAGAATGATCTCAGAAGTTTTCTGACGACTAATTTGAGCAATGCGTCGTTGTTGTCACGTATTGATTGGAATGCTTACAAACGCAGCATTGTTTCCGAGGTGGTTGATTTTCTGGTCAAGAATCAAACTGCAATGCAAGCCGACTTGGTTAGGTTAGTCGAAGAAGTTTCCAAAGTGACAGATTTTTCGCATCTGGAGCGATTGGATGGCGGCAAGGCCAAAGCAACCTTAGCCAGAAAGTCTGTTGATGCGCTGCGAACATTGTTCGTCGTGCATGCAGAGATCGAAGCAGATGAGGAAAAGGCGGCCGCGCGTAGGCAGAAGGCTGCCGACAATTTAAAGAAGTCTTCCGCAGTAAGGAGTGCACTCGACGAACTGAGCAAGAAATATCTATTGCTCTTGACTGATGCGAATCCTCAACAACGTGGCTTTGATCTGGAGAAGATTGTTTGTCAACTCTTTGCTCTATTTGACCTAGACCCAAAAGCATCATTTCGAATTCAAGGTGAGCAAATAGACGGCGCATTTTCGTTTGATGGTACGGAGTATCTTTTTGAGGCCAAGTGGCAGAAGGAACAAATTGCCGCGCACGATTTGGACGGTTTCGCAAAGAAAATTGAGCGAAAACTTGACAACACCCTTGGTCTGTATCTTTCCATGAATGGTTACTCATCTGACGGAATCGCGGCGCATTCTTCAGGCCGGCGCGTGATACTTCTGATCGATGGTGGTCATCTCATGGCTGTTCTCGAAGGCAGAATTGAGTTGCCGCAGCTACTGACGCGAATAAAGAGAAATGCGGCACAAACCGGAAATATTTATCTGGGCCTTGGAGAAATTCTCCAAGTAAGGGATAAATGAAAATGGACATTCGAATCCCCGACGACTGGCACCTCCACGTCCGCGACGGCGCCGCCCTCGCCGCCGTCCTGCCCGCCACCACGCGCCAGTTCCGCCGCGCGATCATCATGCCCAACCTCAAGCCGCCGGTGCGCACGGTCGCCGAGGCGGCGGCGTATCGGGAGCGCATCCTCAAGGCGATTCCCGTCGGCGTGCAGTTCGAGCCCTTGATGACGCTCTACCTCACCGACAACACACCGGCGGACGAGATCAGGCACGTGAAGGACTCCGGCTTTGTCAAAGCGCTCAAGTACTACCCCGCCGGTGCAACCACCAATTCCGACGCGGGTGTCACCGGCATCATGAAGCCGATGAAGGCGCTCGAAGCAATGGCGGAAGCGGGCGTGCCCTTGCTGATGCACGGCGAAGTGACCGACCCGGCGGTTGATGTGTTTGATCGCGAGGCGGTGTTCATCGAGCGCGTGTTCGAGCCGCTGATGAAGCGCTTGCCGCATCTGAAGGTGGTGTTCGAGCACATCACCACGCGTCAGGCTGCCGAGTATGTGATGACCGCGCCTGCCAATGTCGGCGCGACGATCACGCCGCAGCACCTGCTTTACAACCGCAACGCAATTTTCATGGGCGCCAATGGGGCCTCCGGCCTGCGCCCGCACTTCTATTGCCTGCCGGTGCTCAAACGCGAAGAGCATCGCGTCGCGCTGGTGAAAGCCGCGACCTCGGGCAGCCCGAAGTTTTTTCTCGGTACTGACTCCGCGCCGCACGCGCGCAATACCAAGGAAGTCTCCTGCGGTTGCGCCGGCTGCTTCACCGCGCCGCATGCGCTGGAGCTCTACGCCGAGGCGTTCGAAGCCGCAGGTGCCCTCGACAAGCTCGAAGCCTTTGCGTCGTTTCACGGTGCGGATTTTTACGGCCTGCCGCGCAACACTGGCAGCGTGACCCTGGAACGCACAGAGTGGACTGTCCCCGAGACCGTGCCTTACATCGACGAGTCAGGCATCGTGCCGCTGCGTGCCGGCGAGACGCTGCGCTGGAAGCTGGCCGCGTAGATGCAGTTGTCTTGGGCGGCGTGGCGCGCGCAAACCATTTCGCCACCGTGCATGCCCCTGAAACCCTTGGTGGATGAGCTTCCCCAAGGACGATGGCCGGAAACCCTTGACTGGAGCGCCTGTGCGGGCAGGCGCTTGCTGAAAAATGCGCGCGGCGTGCCGGTGTCGTTTGTTGCACCCTCGCTGCCCGAACCCTCCGCGCTCGCCTTCGAGCAACGCATTTTTGAGATTGGTGAGGTCGAGACGCGCGCAGCCACCTGGCACGATGCGTTTCACGCCTGCACCTGGCTCACGTATCCCAAGACCAAGGCGCGCATCAATGCGCTGCATGTCGCCGACGGGCTTGACGCCACGCCGAACCGCCGTAGCGTGTTGCGCAATATCCTGACACTGATTGATGAGGGTGGCCTGATCGCCGCCAGTTGCAATCCGCAGTTGCTCGCGTTGCTGCGCAGCTTTCAATGGCACGCGCTGTTTTGGCAGCAGCGCGTGGCGGTGCAACGCGACATGGACTTCGTCATCTTCGGCCACGCGCTCTACGAGCGCGCGCTGGCGATGCACTACGGCAGCACCGGGCGTGGCATCCTGCTCGACGTGACGCCAGCCTACTTCGCGTGGGACATGCCGCAGCGCCTGCGCCATGTCGATTCGCGCTTGGCAGCATTGCTCGATGACCCGGCGCAACTGACCAGCACCGCGATGCTGCATCCGGTACCGCTCAAGGGCATTCCCGGATGGGATGCGGCGAACGAAGTGGAAGACTATTACTGCGACACGCAACAGTTCCGCCCCGGGCGGCGCAAGGCGGCCTGATGCTGGACATCCTCAACGTTACCGCGCCCTTCTTCGCGCTGATTGCCTGCGGTTACGGTGCGGCCAGATTCCGGCTGCTGCCGGAGAATTCGATCCCCGCGCTTAACACCTTCGTGCTCTATTTCGCTCTGCCGTGCATGATGTTCCGCTTTACCATCGCCACGCCCATCGAACAGATTTTTTCAGCCAAGGTGTTCTTCGCTTACATGGCCGCTGGTCTGCTGACCTTCGCGCTCTTCATGGGCGTGTATCGCCGGGCCAGCAAATTGCCGCTGCATCGTGGCGTGTATCCGGGTTTGGCGGTGGTGTGGTCGAACTGGGGCTACATGGGCTTCGCGCTGATACCCGCATTTTTGGGCAGTGCGGCCCTGCCCATCATCGTCGCCGCCGGCATGGCGGACGTGTTCGTGGTCTTGTCGGTGGCGTTGGCCCTGGGAAACGCGGCCACGGGAGGGGCTTCAGCCAGGTCTGTAGTGCTGGAGGCCGTGCTGCGGGTGGTGAAGAACCCGATGATCTGGGCGGTGATCCTGGGCGCGGCGGGTTCAGCCGCCAGCCTCAAAATGCCGTCGGCACCCGACCAACTGCTGCGCCTCTTGGGCAGCGCGGCCGTCCCGGTGGCGCTGTTTGCCATCGGCGTATCGCTGTACCGGCCGGGCGTGCCGGTACTGCAAGCCGACGTGATGATGATTACCGGCGGCAAATTGCTGTTGCAGCCCTACATCACCGCTGTCGTGGCCATTTATGTCTTTGGACTCTCAACCTTCGAGATGCATGTGCTGGTGTTGATGGCAGCGTTGCCGGTGGCCGGCTCGGTGTTTTTGTTCGCCGAGCGTGCCGGCAGTGACTCGCAAGCGATCTCGGGAGCGATCCTGGTCTCGACCGTGCTGGCGTTTTTCAGTTTTTCCGCCCTGTGCTGGGCGATGGGTTTGAAGTTGGGTTGACACCTCAGAGGATGCGCAATGGAACAGTTTGACTACGATCTCTTCATCATCGGCGCCGGCTCGGGCGGTGTGCGCGCCAGCCGTATTGCGGCGTCCTTGGGCGCGCGCGTAGCGGTGGCCGAGTCCCACCGCGCCGGCGGCACCTGCGTGATTCGCGGCTGCGTGCCCAAAAAATTGCTGGTCTACGCCGCCCACTTTCACGAAGACTTTGAAGACGCGCGCGGCTATGGCTGGACGGTGTCCGAGGCCACGTTCTCCTGGCCGACGCTGATCGAAGCCAAAAACCGCGAAATCGCGCGCCTCGAAGGCATCTACGGCAAGCTGCTTTCCAACGCCGGCGTCACGCTGTTGCATGGCCGCGCCACGCTCACCGATGCACACACGGTGGAAATCGACGGCCGCCGTATCAGCGCAAAACACATCCTGATCGCTACCGGCGGCTGGCCGGTCAAGCCGGCCATTCCCGGCGCGGAACTTGGCATCACGTCTAACGAAGCGTTTGAGTTGAAAGAGATGCCCAAGCGCGTGCTGATGGTCGGCGGCGGCTATATCGCGGTCGAATTTGCCGGTATCTTCAAGGGCCTGGGTGCCGAGGTCACGCTGTCGTATCGCGGTGAAGAAGTCTTGCGCGGCTTTGATGATGACGTGCGCAAGCACTTGCGCAGGGAAATCGAAGCCAAGGGCATCAAGGTGCTGCTTGGGCATCAGGTGGCGGCGATTGAGCGCGATGGCGGCGATGGCGCTGGCAATGGCGCGGGCGGTGGAGATAGCAGCGGCGGCGCGCAGGCTCGCTCGCGTGACGACTCCCCGCTGCGTGTGCGCTGTGCCAATGGCGCGCCCGATCTGATTGTCGATGCCGTCATGTTCGCCACGGGCCGCACACCAAACACCGCAAATCTTGGTTTGCAAAACGCAGGCGTCGAGCTCGATGCCGGCGGTGCCGTGGTGGTCGATGAATACTCACGCACCTCCGTGCCGCACATCTACGCCGTGGGCGACGTCACCGACCGCGTGCAACTGACGCCGGTGGCGATTCGCGAAGGCCAAGCGGTGGCGCAAACGCTGTTCGGCGCACGCCCGGTCTCGGTGGCACACCACAACATTCCCAGCGCGGTATTCAGCCAGCCGCCGGTCGGCACCGTGGGTGACACCGAATTGCAAGCGATTGCAAAGTACGGGCAAGTCGAGGTGTACCAGTCCACCTTCCGCCCGATGAAGCACGCGCTGTCGGGCCGCTCTGAAAAAACCCTGATGAAGCTGCTGGTCGATGCAGCTTCGCAAAAAGTCGTCGGCGCGCACATGGTCGGCGTGGACGCGCCCGAGATCATTCAGGGCATCGGCATCGCGGTGGTCGCGGGTCTGACCAAACAGCAGTTTGATGAGACCGTGGGCATCCACCCGACGGCAGCGGAAGAATTCGTG
>JANLTL010000244.1:0-6000 GCA_031362905.1 Burkholderiales bacterium
CGAGAAGATGCCCTTGCAGCAAGCGTTTCCGGGCAGCACTCACGCAATTCCCGATGGCATGCCGTCTAACCAATTGAATTTGTTCAGTTATTAACCGGACAGTAGTGACCTGGCATCCATACCAGGGTGGGCACCGTACCATGCTCTGGCGCTGGTCCGGCGCGGCCTTCCCGGTCCCCATGTGGCGGGTAAACTGCGACTCCATGAAAACCAATTCACTGTTCGGGTCGTTCCGGATTTCGTTTTTGCCTCCGCTGATGGTGTATGTCGCAGCCGGCATCTCCGGGCTGACCGCCATCGTGGGCACATTTTTCGTCAAGGAGTACCTTGGGCTCTCAGCGCAGTTTCTCGCTGCATTGAGTTTCTGGATCGTCCTGCCCTGGACCTTGAAGATGCCGGTAGGCCACCTGGTCGACCTGTTGTGGCGCTGGAAAGAGTGGATGGTGTTCCTCGGCGCAGCGTTTCTGCTTGGAAGCATCGGCATCATGCTCGGGTTGCTGATGGAGCCCGCGGCGATGCGCGGGGTGATGAAGGCCGAGAGCTGGTACGTCCTGGCCGCGCTGCTGGCACCCATCGGCTACATGCTGCAGGACGTGGTCGCAGATGCCATGACGGTGGAAGCCGTGCCGCACGTGAACAGCGACGGCACCCCGGTCAGCCTGGAAGAACTGCGGGCAATGCACATCACCATGCAGACCCTCGGGCGCATTGCGGTGGTCGGCGGCACCATCATCGTCGCACTGATCAACGTCGGGTTTCTGGCTGGCGTCGAAGCCCTGCCGCGCGAGGCCAAGGCGGCGGCCTACGCCAACGTCTATCTGGCTGCCCTCCTGATTCCGCTGGTGTCGGTGGCGGGCGTATTCGTGGCTAGTTGGATGCGGCGTCGCGGTCACGGCCGGCAGTCGACACTGCGCGAAGTCACACCGGTCAATTGGTGGGTGCTGGGTGGTGGTGCCGTGTTCGCGGCAGTTTCGATAGCCGTCGGCATGTCCGGCATGAAGTACGGACAGGAAATCGTCTTTGTGGTGTCGCTCACCATTCTGATTTTGCTGATCGCCAACCTGGTGCGCGAGCTGGAGCCGGAAGCGCGCGCCACGCTGGTCGGTACCGCCGTGGTGATCTTTGTACTGCGTGCGGTGCCGAGCCCGGGCGCGGGGGCCACCTGGTGGAGCATCGACGTACTGCGCTTCGATCCGAGCTTTCTGGCCAAATTGTCGATGATCGCCGGCTTGGTTGCGCTCGCCGGGCTGATCGCCTACCAGCGTTACCTTGCCCATCGTTCGGTCTATTTTGTCGTCGGCATGCTCTCTGTCTTGAGCGCCGTGATGGCCTTGCCACAGATCGGCATGTTTTACGGCTTCCACGAGTGGACCTCCCTGCACACCGGGGGCATCGTCGGCGCGCGCTTCATCGCGATACTCGACACCGCGCTGGAGTCGCCGCTGGGCCAGATTGCGATGGTGCCGATGCTGGCGTGGATCGCCAATACCGCACCCGACCGGCTGAAAGCCACTTACTTTGCGGTGATGGCGTCGTTTACCAATCTTGCGTACTCGGCCGCACATTTGGGCAGCAAATACCTCAATCGCACGTTTGAAGTCACCCGCGAGGTGCGCGACACCGCATCAGGCGCCATCAAGGTGCAGGCCGATTACAGCCAGATGGGCACGCTGTTCATCATCTGCGCAGTGCTCACGCTGGTGTTGCCGCTCGGCGCCATCGCGCTGATGCGTGCGGCGCGGTTGCGCGGAGCCTGATGCGCGCACTCGTGCCCGGATCGAGCGCGTTGGAGCGGTCGCGGTTGCCCACGTCGGCACACCGCTGCCAATGAGCGCTGGAACCCCTGTGCACAGATTGGCTTCCCATGCCCATCGATAACCAGATCGAGATCCCGCAGTCGTTCGTCGCCCTCTATGTCTCGCCCGGGCGCTCCAGGCCGAACGCGCCGCACGAAACCGTGATTGCACGTTATGAGCAATGCGAGGACATGGCCTGCACCTTGACCGAGCATGCGCAGACATTGACGTTCAAGGAAAACTTCACCGAAGCCGAAGTGCTGGCGCGCTGCGAGGCGGGCTTGCTCGCGGCCCACACCACCTTTACCGCGAGTGAGGCACGCTGGATCATTCTCAGACTGGCGGAACTGCTGGGGTGGGAAGCGCCTGCGGCTTAAGTTCGGGACGCGCCTGCGGCTTGGTTCGGGAAGCGCGCAGCACAGGGTGTGAATACGAAGGCCTCCACAACCGCAGGCAGGGGCGATACCGGTGCGCTTGTTTTGCGGCGCTCAACCGCCGTCGCGCAGCACCATTAACCCACCCTGCATTTGCCCCCGATACCGCTTGCTGCCGGCGGTCAGTTCGATACTCTCGCCACGCACACGGCCAGTGACTTTTACCGTGGCGCCGCCGCTTCTGAGCGTCCCACTGAGCATCTGGAATTCCTGCTTGAGCATCAGTTGGCCTTGCGGCACTTGGTGCGTGCCTTCGACCTGTTGCGGCACCAGCCAGAACAGCACCCTGCAATAAGAGATGGTGCAGCCGGGATCGCCAGTCAGATCTGCGCGATCGTCCGGCTCCCATTCACCCATGGTGAAGGTGTTCGAGACGATACGCGTGCCTGGCCTGAGGGCAAGGATTTTCGGCCGCAGCTGGAGATTGAGGTCCGGCAGCAGAAACATCGTCACGACAGTGGCCTCGGCGAAGCTGGTCTCGAACAAGTCTGCCTTGACGAAGGTCGCGTTCTTCGACACGCCCGCCTTTTCCGCGGCGCGGCGTGACAATTCGACCATGTCCGGGTTGTATTCGATGCCCAGCGCACGCGCGCCTTTTTGCGCTGCGGTGATGACGGTGCGGCCATCGCCGGAGCCCAGGTCGATGACGACGTCGCTTGCGCCGACGCTGGCAATCTCCAACATCTTGTCGACCACGATCTGCGGCGTCGGCACCCACACCACGTCCTTGCCTTGCTGGCCGGAGTACGGCTCATAGTCGGCGGCGGGCTTGTCCTGAGCGTAGCCGGCACCGGCCAGGACTGCAAGAACGGCAGCGGCGAAGAAAAGCGGCTTGGCGGCAAACATCGAGTGACTCCGAAAAAGTGGGGATGCATGAGCGGTGCAGACAATTATGCTTCAAGACCCTGTGCGGTTGCCGGCATGTTCGCCTATGATGCTGTTTGCTCTGCGCTTAGCTCACACGGTCAATCGAGATGCCAACACCCTCCCCCATTGCCAGCTATCACGCCCACATCTATTTCGACCCGGCTACGCGCAGCGTCGCCGATCACCTGCGCACCCGGATAACGGAACGATTTTCCGTGCGCCTTGGGCGTTGGCACGACGTGCCGGTGGGCCCGCATCCGCAGGCGATGTATCAGGTGGCTTTTTTGCCGCCAGTGTTCCCTGCGTTCGTGTCGTGGCTCATGCTCCATCGCGATGGGTTGACGGTGTTGATCCATCCCAACACCGGCGCGCCGCGTGCCGACCACCTGGTCCATGCGGCGTGGCTGGGCGCAGTGTTGCCGCTCAAGGGCGAGGTGCTGCCCGAGACCGAGGATGTGGCAGCGATGGAGACGGAGCCGAATACGATTCCGCATGCGCCCTGACGATCTGGAACTGTTGCTCATCCGCGAGATGCCGTTCGGCAAATACCAGGGCCGCGTCATCGCCGACTTGCCGGGCTATTATCTGAACTGGTTCGCGCGCACCGGTTTTCCGCAGGGCGAAATCGGCCGCCTGCTGGCGCTGATGCACGAGATCGATCACAACGGCCTGAAGGCCTTGCTCGACCCATTGCGGTCACGCGCAAGGCAATGACACGCCCCGCTTGCCCTCCCACCTCCCCTCACGCGAGAAGGCATCACGCATGACACTGACCCTGACCTACTCGCCCGGCGCATGCTCGCTAGTGCCCTACATCCTGCTCACCGAGGCAGGCGCTGCGTTTGATACGCTGGTTGTCAATCTCGGCAAAGGTGAGAATCACGACGCCGCGTATCTGCGCATCAACCCCAAAGGCAAGGTGCCGGCACTGATCATCAATGGCGCGGTGCTCACCGAAAACGTGGCGCTGCAGATCTGGATTGCGCGCCAGTTTCCGCAGGCACAGTTGCTGCCGGCCGACCCGATGGACTACGTGCGCGCAGTCTCGGTGATGGCCTGGTGTGCGGCCGGCATCCACCCCAAGCTTACCCAGCAGGCGCGACCGGAGCGCTATTGCGATATGCCTGGCACCGCGGAAAACGTGCGCGCCCTCGGCTCCCATTCCCTGTTCGAGTTGTACGGGATCGCCGAAGAAATGCTGGCCGGGCGCGAGTGGTTCGTTGACCGGTTCAGCTGCGCCGACGCCTACTTCTATTGGTGCTTCCGGCGTGGCGCGCAATTCCAACCCGATGTGTCGGCCTTCAAAAACTGCGTGGCGCACCGGCAGCGCATGGAGCAACGCGCCAGTGTGCAAAAGTTGCTCGCTTACGAGAAGCAGGTACAGGCCGGGTTTGCCAAAGCAGCCTGAAAGAAGCGTGCCGCAGGGTGGCGACATTTTTCGCCACCCCCCTCCGCAGCGCCAGGTCTGGGGGCGGCGCATTCGTGACGCAGGGACCACACCGGAATGAGCACCACCCCGTCACCCGCTGCGCCCACGGTCAGCCCGCACCTGCCGATCCGCCCCGACTGGCTGGCACTGCACAGCGAAGCCGCGCTCGAACCCGATCTGCCCATCATTGATGCCCACCATCACATCTGGGATCACGCCAACAACCGCTACCTGCATGAGGACGTGCGCGACGATGCCAGCGCGGGACACAACATCGTCGCCACGGTGTTTGCCGAATGCGGCATGATGTATCGCAAGCAAGGCCCCGCTGCGCTCGCGAGTCTGGGCGAGACCTTGCTACTTATCGTGAGAGTGCGGTGCTCATGGAGTTGGCCTTTGATGGCGCTCCCGTATGATGGTTGAATTCAATCAAGGAGTTGTGAACAATGCAGACTGAAACCAAGCCCCGCGTGGCCGACATCCTCGCGCAAGCCTTCACGCAGGAGAACGTGACCACCTGTTTCGCACTCCTTGGCGACGCGAACATGAGTTGGGCAGCGCGCTTGTCTGGCCAGGGTTGCCGCATGATCTATGTGCGGCACGAGCACTGCGCAGTGGCAGCGGCGATGGCGTACGCGCGCAAGAATCAGGATGTAGGCGTCGCCACCGTCACCTGCGGGCCCGGAGTGACGCAACTGATCACCGCCTTGCCGGCTGCCGTGCGTGCCCATCTGCCCCTGGTGGTGTTTGCCGGTGAGGCGCCGCTCAAGAGCGGCTGGTACAACCAGGCGATCGATCAGGCGCCGCTGATCACCGCAACCGGTGCGGCATATCACAGCCTGCACCTGCCGGCGCGCATGCCGGTGGCGGTGCGCGATGCGTTCTTGCAGGCGCGGCGCGAGCGCCGGCCAGTGGTGATCGGCGTGCCATTCGATTTGCAGGCGTTGGCGTGGGATGGCCCTGCGGCTTTGCCCAAGCCTTCGCATCAGATTTTGCCGCGCCCTGCGCCGATGCTGCCCCATCCTGATGACGTGGCCGCCGTTACGCAGTTGGTAGCAAGTGCCGAGCGCGTGGTGGTGCTGGCTGGCCTCGGTGCGGTCGAAGCGCGCGCGGGGGCGGCTTGCCGTGCCCTGGCTGCGCAAAGCGGTGGCTTGCTGTCGACGACGCTGCCGGCGCGCGGGCTGTTTCACGATGATCCTTTTTGCATCGGCATCGCGGGCAGCTTCACGCCCGAGGTGGGGCTTGAGCTGTTGTTGCAGGCTGATCTGGTGATTGCGGTCGGCTGTTCGCTCGCGTATCACGCGGGCGGCGGCGGGCAGCTATGGCCGAAGGCGAAGACGCTGCAGATCGATATCGACCCGGTGGCGGTGAGCCAGGGTCAGGAAGTGGCGCGGCACCACTTGCAGGCGGATGCGCGTCTCGGAGTGGAGGCCTTGATGGCTGCGTTGAAGGCTGCCGCGCCGGCGCGTAGCGG
>JANLTL010000250.1:0-24794 GCA_031362905.1 Burkholderiales bacterium
GGCTTCCGGGCCGGCGCTCGGCCAATGGGCACCGAAATCGGGCCACAGAAGCTTGTGCTCGAGGTCACCAAGCCATGGCACAGACAACTGGCGCGCGTAAAACAGTGCGCCAAAGAAAGCCGCGAAAAACATCACTTCGGAAAAAATGAACCAACTCATGCTCCAGCGGAACGAAGTATCGACCTGGGCGTTGTACTTGCCGCCTTCGGATTCGCCGACCACAGTACCAAACCACCCGAACAGCACATAGATCAAGAACGCGAAACCCGCCGCTACCGCCCACGGACCAGGCAGGTAGCCGTTGAACCAGGTCGCCGCGCCGATCGCCATAAAAAATAGCGCGATTGAACCCTTGACCGGCCAACTGGACGGATCCGGGATGAAGTAGCCTGACGGAGCGGCGGTACCAGGGGATGCGGGTGCGTGCGATGCGCTCATTTCATTTCCTCGACTCAGAGATGCGTGTTGCGTATATTGATGGGGAGGCCTTATTTCGCCGTCAAAATCCTGACGAGAACAACCAGTGATGTCACAAACAGCGCAGCGCCGATCAGCCCAGCCACAATGGCCTGGGCCGGCGTAATGCGCGCGACATCACTCTCATGCGCCGCGCTTTTGCGGATACCGATGAAGGACCAAAACACGGCACGTCCGACTTCCGCTGCCGACGCCCTGCCAGGCCGCGTGGCTGTGACCGCAGCAGCGACAGTCGCAGCAGGTACCTCAGCCGCCAATGTAGGCAAGGCAGCAGGAAGAGCATCCGCACTATTGGCGCCCGGCTGGATCATGATGCTTTGTCCCGCCCGGCCACGGTAAAGAACGTATACGACAGCGTGATCGTGCCGACATCCTTGGGCAAGTCGGGATCAATCACAAACACCACTGGGAAACGCTTGGTCTCGCCTGCAGCCAAGGTCTGTTGCTTGAAGCAAAAACATTCCAGCTTTTTGAAATACTGCGCCGCGTTGCGCGGCGCGTAGCTCGGAATCGCCTGGCCGGTGACCGGCACGTTAAGCGTATTGACAACTTCGTAGTCCATTTGCATCAACTGGCCGGGGTGCCCAACGAGTGATCCCGTCACCGGCTTGAAGCGCCATGGCAGGTTCGGCCCCTCGCTGGCATCAAATTCGATCACCACTTTGCGCGCCAGATCCACCTGCGAATTGACCGGTGCGACATCAGCCTTGAGCAGGTTGTTGATGCCCGTCACTTCACATATTTTCTTGTAGAACGGTACCAGTGCAAAACCAAATCCGAACATCAGCACCGTGATGACCATCAGCTTGATGAAGGTTTCCCGGTTGGCGCCGAGCGCCCGCACTTTCATCGGAGCTTCCAAGGAGACGTGGGTATTCATGACTCAGCCGAACCAGGCCCGGTTGGCGATCACGCCGGCAAAAAAAACCAGCGCGATCGAAAGCAGCACCAGCGCAGTCCGGCCATTGCTGCGCCCTGCCGATTGAGAGGGGGTCGTCATGGATGAGTTTGGTAACGCGTCGCCCGGGCGGTTACTTGACTTCGGGCGCAGTGACAAACGAGTGATACGGCGGTGGTGAAGCCAGGGTCCACTCCAGGCCTTGTGCGCCTTCCCAGGGGTTGTCGCCTGCCTTCGCGCCGCCCTTGATGCATTTCAATATCACAGCGAGGAAAATCAGTTGCGACAAACCGAAGCCGAATGCTCCCACGCTGGCGATTGCATTGAAGTCGGCAAACTGGGTCGCGTAATCGGGTACACGGCGCGGCATGCCCGCCAACCCGAGGAAATGCATCGGGAAGAAGGTAATGTTGAAGAAAATCACCGACGCCCAGAAATGCAGCTTGCCGAGGCCTTCGTCGTACATGTGCCCGGTCCATTTGGGTAACCAGAAATAGACGCCCGCGAACATGGCAAACAACGATCCCGCCACCAGCACATAGTGGAAGTGGGCGACGACGTAATAGGTATCCTGCAACTGGATGTCGATTGGCGTCACCGCGAGGATCAGCCCGGTAAAGCCGCCCATGGTGAACACGAAGATGAAGCCGACCGCGAACAGCATCGGCGTCTCGAAAGTCATCGAGCCTTTCCACATGGTGGCAATCCAGTTGAATACCTTTACACCGGTGGGAATCGCAATCAACATGGTGGCGTACATGAAAAACAATTGCCCGGCTGCAGGAATGCCGGTGGTGAACATGTGGTGCGCCCAGACGATGAATGAGAGAATCGCGATCGACGAGGTGGCGTACACCATCGACGAGTAGCCAAACAAGGGCTTACGCGCAAACGCCGGCACCACGTGGCTGATGATCCCGAAGGCTGGCAGGATCATGATGTAGACCTCGGGATGCCCGAAGAACCAGAAGATGTGCTGGTACATCACCGGGTCGCCGCCGCCGGCAGCGTTGAAAAACGAGGTGCCGAAATGGCGGTCAGTGAGCACCATGGTGATCGCGCCAGCCAGCACCGGCATCACGGCGATCAGCAGGTAGGCGGTGATCAGCCAGGTCCAGCAGAACATCGGCATCTTCATCAGCGTCATGCCGGGGGCGCGCATGTTGAGGATGGTGGTGACGATATTGATCGAGCCCATGATCGACGAGGCGCCCATGATGTGCAGCGCGAAGATGGCCAGGTCCATGCCCATGCCCATCTGTGTCGACAGTGGTGCGTAGAGGGTCCAGCCGGCTGCAGTGGCACCGCCCGGCACAAAGAAGGAAATGATCAGCAGGCTGGCAGCGGGAATCAGCAGCCAGAACGACCAGTTGTTCATGCGCGCAAATGCCATATCAGGCGCGCCGATCTGCATCGGGATCATCCAGTTGGCGAAACCCACAAACGCCGGCATGATCGCGCCAAACACCATGATGATGCCGTGCATGGTGGTGAGCTGATTGAACACTTCGGGATTGACAATTTGCAGACCGGGCTGGAACAGCTCGGCGCGCAGGGTCAGGGCGAGAACGCCGCCGGTGAGGAACATCGTGAACGAAAACCACAGGTACAAGGTACCGATGTCCTTGTGATTGGTGGTCATGACCCAGCGCATGAAGTAGCCCGCCGGCGGGCCGTGATGGTGGTCGTCATGCCCGTGACCGTGATCGTCAGCGTGGCCGTGTCCGGGAAGAACTGCGCTCATGATGTCTGCCTCAAATTAAAGTCTGAAGAATGTGTTGAATTGGGCGGCGGGATCGCTTGATGCGTCCGCTCATCAGGGTTGCTTGGCGGCAAGTTGCGTCATTTTGGCGGCATCCCAGGCACGTGCAGCCTTCAGCTCGGCCACGCTCGGCATTTCGCCCTTGTTGCCCCATGCAGTGCGGGTGTAGGTGATCACCGCGGCCAGCTCGACGTCGGACAATTGCTTGAACGCGGCCATTGCCGATCCCTGGCGCCCATTGAGCAAAATGGCAATCTGGTTGTCTTTAGGGCCGTTGACCATTTTGGCACCCTCAAGCGGCGGGAACGCTGGCGGCACCCCTTTGCCCGTAGCCTGATGGCAGGCCACGCAATTGGCGGCGTAGACTTTTTCGCCGCGCACCTTCAACTCGTCGGCGGTCCAGACCTTGTTGGGGTCGTCCTGCTTGGCTGCCAGCTTCTTCTTTTCTTCTGCGACCCATTTTGTGTAGTCGGCATCCGACACCACGTTCACAACAATCGGCATGAAACCATGCTCCTTGCCACACAGCTCGGCGCACTGGCCGCGGAACTTGCCGATTTTCAGCGAGGTAAAGTGGACATCGCGGATGAATCCGGGGATCGCATCCTGCTTGACACCAAACGAAGGAATCATCCAGGCGTGAATCACGTCCTGCGCGGTCAGGATGACGCGGACTTTCTTGTTGACCGGCACCACGACTTCGTTATCGACTTCGAGCATGTAATTCTCGCCCTTGGGCGCAGTGCCGTCGATCTGCTCTTTTGGCGTCGACCGGTTCGAGACGAAACTGATGCCTTCGCCCTCCCCCTTCAAATAGTCGTAGCCCCACTTCCATTGATAGCCGGTGGCCTTGATCGTGATATCAGCGTTGGAGGTGTCTTTCATCGCCAGCACCGTCTTGGTGGCGAACGCCGCCATCAGGATCACGATGATGGTCGGAATCACCGTCCAGGCGATTTCCACGGCGAGGCTCTCGTGGAACTGCTCCGCTTTGTGGCCCTTCGATTTGCGGTGCGCATAGATCGAATAAAACATGGCGCCAAACACCGCAATAAAAATCAGCGTACAGACGATCAACATACCGGTATGCAGGTCGTAAATGTCAGCCGCGATTTTTGTCGCCGGGGCATGCAGATTAAGCTGGCGGACCGCCGGCCCCCCCTGCATGTCAACCGTCTTTTGGGCGAACGCGAGCGGAGCGGTAAGCAGTCCACTCGCTGCCAGCGCAAATCTGGCGGCACCGCGCGAGACTGCGTGTTTCACATGATTGCCTGCAAACATCATGACCTCGTAGATGAAAAAAATGACGCAAATGTCCTTGGTGTTGACTGCCGGGCTGACAAATGTACTTAGGTTGGGAAAAGGTTTCAAACGCCATTCCTCAACCTGTCATTGCCGCAACGCACAAAGAGCGTAGGCACACCATAGACAAACGCAGCGATTATAGCAGCCTGAAAAAATGGCTTTTGCGCCGTTTTTACAACCATCGAAACGTTCGCACAGCGCCCGCAGCGGCAACCACTGGAGTCCAAGCAGTTAGCGCACTCGATCATGCCGGATGGCGTCGCGCCCGACGAAACGCACGACGTCATCGCCTCCGGCAGTCTTGCGCGCGGGGGCTTTCCAGGCGTGGCCGTAAACGATCTCAAAAGTCGCGGGCAGGCGCCCACTGGTGCGTCGCATCTCGTACGCCGCCACAACACGCTGCCGAACCTGTTTGCCGGTCAGCCCGCGTGCCCGGCCCTGCATGGCATTGACCGAGCCGGTCGCTCGCAAGTCGGCAACAAGCTGCTCAACATTCCGATATGTCAGCACAATCTTTTCCATGTCCATCACCGGAGTGGCAAAGCCGGTCTTGACCAGAAGGTCGCCGATGTCGTGCAAATCAATGAAGCGCTTGACGTGCCAGCCCGTGGTGAATGGGGTGGCCTCGCAGGTACCCGCCGTGTTGTCTGCAGCGGCCGCTGTGTCCATTGCCCGAGTGCCCGGAACTGCTGCGCCAGTGTCACGCTCGCCCGCTTCCGCTGCCGCCCACGCATCACGCAATTCGCACAGCGTATCCGGCCCGAGCATGCTAAACATGAATAGACCGCCCAACTCCAGGACACGGTGCGCCTCACGTAGCGCCGCAGCAGGGTCGTCGAGCCAGTGCAGCGCGAGATTGGAGAACACCAACCCATGGCTCGCGTGAGCCAGTGGCAGGGCAGACAAATCTGCGCACACCGCGTAGCGCCACGCGCCGCGCACACGCGCGAGCCACCCCGCCGGCTGCGCTGCGGCGCGCGCCATTGCCGGCGCGAAGTCGACACCGGTGATGACCGTTTTCGGATAGAGCCCGTGCAACGCGGCGGTGGCAGCACCCGCAGCACAGCCGAGATCGAGCGTGCGCGCGGGCGTGATCTTGACGTAGCCCAAGCGCTCGACCATCCGCGCCGCCACCTCGCGGTGCAGCGCGTCACCTGCGGCAAACGTAGCGGCGGCGCGGTTGAACTGGCGCCGCAACGCCCTGCGATCAGCGAAGAAGGGTTCGTCCATAGGGTTCGTTTGCTGGTTCGTTTGCCAGTTCGTGCGCTGATTGGTTTGCTGGATACCCTATTGCAGACGCGGCAGCACGCATGGACACCGCACCGGAAGACCGGGCATGCCTCAGCGCGGCGCTGCCAACGCTGCGGGGCGCACCATCACGCAACTGGTCGGCTGCGCCGTGGCATAGCCCTCAATGCGCGCGTTGGTCTTGAAGCCAAGCCCGCTGTTTTCAGTGTCAACAACCACCTCCGGCGCACCGCCCTGTTGGGCACTTGCCGTCAACGTGGATATGTAGAGCGGCTGAATCAATTGATGATCGCGTGCGCGCATTTCCACTTCACCGGTGGCTGTGGCCATGCGCATACCTTCAAGCGCGAATGCGACGCGCTGCGGATCACTGCTGCCGGCCCGCGCGAGCGCGGACGCAAACATTTCCGTAAGCGTCAAGAAGCGCAAATAGCGAAAGTCTTCTCTATAGCGTTGCTTGAATTGGGCCGCCCAGGCTTCGTGCACACGGCGGCCATTGACCTGTACATTGGGGTGCCACTCGTTGACCTGTTTGAGCCTGCCGGCGCCCACGCGGCCAATTGCGGTGACGGTGCCGGGCGAACCCGCATAGAAAGTATAGAAGTCACCGCCGAACCCCTGTTCACGTGCGGCCTTGACCAGCAGCGCGAGATCGTTGCCCCAATTACCGGTGACGACGGTATCGGCGCCCGCAGCCTTTATCTTGGCAATGTAGGGCGCGAAATCACGCACAGTGCCAATCGGGTGCAGGTCGTCGCCGACGATGCGGGCGGCCGGGACTTTGCGAGCGAGCATCGCCCGCGCGTGATGCGCCACGCTGTGGCCAAACGAGTAGTCCTGTCCGATCAAATACACGTTGCGCGCAGTGCCATCGCGAAGAATGGCTTCCACCAAGGCTTCCATGCGCATATCCACCGGCGCGTCGAAACGAAAATGCCAGAAGCTGCACTTGGCATTGGTGAGATCAGGATCGAGCGCCGCGTAGTTGAGAAACAATACGGACTGCGCCGGGTTGCGCAGGTTGTGCTTGTCAATGGCGTCGCTCAGAGCCAGCGCAGCGGCCGAGCTTTGCCCTTGCAGCACGAAGCGGATGCCCTGATCGATGGCTGCGCGCAGTTGCACCAGAGCCTCCTGCGCCGATGCCTTGTTGTCAAACGGCACAATCTCGAGGCGAACATCGCTGCGCGTGCCACTGCGTCCGTGGAGCAGGCTACGGCGCAGGATACGCAGTACTTCATCGCGCTCCACCGCGGCGCGAAAATGCTTCAGAGCCGACTCACCAGTATTGGCGAACGGCCCGGACAGCGGATCGATAAATGCGATGCGCAGGGGATTGCCCGCTGCGGCAAGCGCGCCGGAAAAAAATGCCATCGCCAGCAGCACCCACACCTGAGCGACAATCCGGTCACTCTTGAGGCAAAACCTGCGGCTGAACACGAATGGCACCTACTGGACACGGAGCGAGGAGCGCATTGTCCCTCATTGTGTGGCGCGTTGAATGGCGTGCTGTGCCCGACCGCACGACGTCTTCAACGGATCAGGCAGACTCGGCGGATTGTGCTGCATGCGCAGGGCGCGAGCTTGAGCCAACATGCGCCTGACTTCCACCCTGCGCGCACTGGCAGCCGAACAGGATTGCTACTTGTGCGGCTGCGCCAGCACACAATCCATTTGTGTGGAGTGCGTCACCGTGTTCCCCGCCTCACCACCCAACGCATGCACCCATTGCGCATTGCCGGTGCCACAAGCGGGCATGTGCGGCCGTTGCCTGGCCGATCCGCCGCATTTCGATGCCACCGTCGCCGCCTTCGCCTACGGCGACCCACTCGATCAGGCGCTGCAAGCCTTCAAATACCGGCATGCTCTCGGCCTGGCGCGCTTCCTGTCAGCGCATCTGGATCAGGCGCTCGACGCGGCAAGGCACGCGCCCCTGCAAGGAGGGTCCGCGTCACCTGAAATGGCGGCGCCGGTGGGTGGCACGGCATCGCTTGGCGTTGATTTGATCGTACCGATGCCGCTGGCCGCCCCCCGTCTCGCCGAGCGCGGCTTCAACCAGGCGCTCGAACTGGCGCGCCCGATTGCACAAAGCCGGCGCATTGCGCTCGATGCACACTCGTTGCGCCGGATTCGCGACACACCGCCCCAGGCACGACTGCCGTGGAAAGAACGCGCACGCAACATTCAAGGGGTATTTGCCTGCGGCGAAGGTGCTGGCAGCGTCAATCCGCGCCCGCTCGCCGGTCTGCGCATTGCGGTGGTTGATGACGTGATGACCACTGGTGCCACACTCAACGAACTGGCGCGCGTGCTCAAGGCGGCAGGTGCGGTGCACGTCACCAATTGGGTGGTAGCGCGTACCCTCCCGCACGAGTTTACCCAGACTGCCGCGCCCACATCCGCGTAAAATCGTGCGCCGTCATCAGCGTCGTTGACACATTGCTCCATACATCATGAATCAGCCTTCCACCCCATCAGCGTCCCCCCCTTCCACCGCAGGCGCAGTCACTGACGTCACCACCGCCACCTTCGAAAGCGAGGTCATTTCGTTCTCGATGACCATGCCGGTTGTCATTGACTTCTGGGCGCCATGGTGTGGTCCCTGCCGCGCGCTGACTCCCATCCTGGAAAAGGTCGGGGCACAGTACGCTGGCAAGGTCAAAGTAGTCAAGATCAACTCGGACGACAATCCGGAGATTGCGCAAGCCTTCCGTGTGCGCAGCATTCCCTACGTCGCTGCGATCATCGGTGGACAACTCGCCGACCAGTTCATGGGCGCACAGCCCGAAGGCCAGATCAAGGCCTTCTTCGAGAAAATCTCCAAGATGTTTGCGCAGGCATTGCCCGAGGCTGCCGCGGCGCTACAAAACGCGGCGCCTGCCGCCGCACCTGTCAGCCCGGTAGACGCTAAGCGCGCAGAAGCAATGGCGCTGGCGCAAGGTGGCGATTTGCCGGGTGCAGTAGCAGCACTCAAGATCGCGCTCGCCCTCGCTCCTGGCAACACTGATGTGAAACTTGATCTGGCCGAAATCGAAATGATGGCCGGTGCATTTGACGACGCCATCAAGCATCTCGATGAAGTCGATTTCCCTCCCGTTGCGGGCGAGCAGGCCGAGCGCGTGGCCAAGATGAACCGCCGCGACGGCATCCGCGCTCAGGTCGAGGCGCTGCGCTCGGCGCAGGATTTGCCCGAGACCGAAGAACTCGCGAAAAAAGCCGCCGCCAACCCGGACGATCTGGCCGCGCGCTACGCTCTGGCACAGGCCCTGATCGCGGATGGCGTATTTGATCAAGCACTGGCTCACTTGTTCGACATCGTGCGCCGCGACCGCAAGCTGCACGACGACGGCGCCCGCAAGGCGATGATCAACGTGTTCAACATGCTGGCCGGCAATCCCGACTTCGCCGAGCTGGTGTCGAGCTATCGGCGGCAGTTGGCGACGGCACTGAACTGACCCGGGGACGGGGTAGGCTGCCGCTGCGCACGCCTCGCCCTTGTGCCGGTTCCCGGTCGCCAGAGGCTAGCCGGAACCAGCTACCGGATCACCCTGGCACTCCACCGATCTTCCCCGCTGTCGCCCGCACCACCGATTGGCATGCTGCATATCGTCCTCTATCAGCCTGAAATCCCCGGCAACACCGGCAACGTGATCCGCCTTGCCGCCAACACCGGGGCGCAATTGCACTTGATTGAGCCGCTCGGCTTTCGCATGGACGCAAAAGAACTGAAACGTGCCGGGCTCGACTATCACGAATACGCCAGCGTCAAAGTGCATGCGGGCTGGGAGCCTTGTGCCGCAACGCTCTTGGGACAGTGGCAAAGCCGACGCGTGTTTGCGCTGTCTACCAAAAACAGCGTTCCCTATAGCGACACCCGCTTTCAGGATGGGGACGTGTTTGTTTTTGGACCCGAAACGCGCGGGCAGCCGCCGGAGGTTCTAGCGCTGTTTTCGCCAGCACAACGCCTGCGTATTCCGATGCGGCCGGACAACCGCAGTCTCAATTTGTCGAACGCGGTCGCGGTTGTAGTGATGGAGGCCTGGCGGCAGCTGTCTTTTACCGGTAGCGTCTAACGCAGGTTGCTGGCGGCGCGCCGGTGCCGCAGTGATGAGATTGGCGCGCACGTCTAACGTGAACACACCGGGCCCCGCGCCGCCAGTACCAGCAACAGCAGCGCACCCGCCCATGCGACCGCGGGCAGCGACGCGATCAGCGGCTTGAAGTCAGGGATAGTGTGCAAGCCGGACAGCACAATCAGGAAGCGCATTAGCGCCGCACCCGCCAGCAAGGAAAACACGACGCCGGCGAATCGCCCTTCGCGCCCGGTACGCCCGGTGTCGAGCGCTGCCGTGAGCGCATAGCCGGTGATCAGGCCCCACGCTGCACCCGCACAAACTTGCGCGGCTACCGCCGCCGCCAGACTGCCCGTTTGCGGCAGCGCGGCAAACGCCAACGCGCCGAGGGCCGTGCCGGCAATCAGCATTTGCAGCGGCCGTGCGCGATCAAATGCGCCGATGCCTGGCACCATCACGCACAAGGTAAAACCGACCCAGAACAAACCCATCAACCACTCCAGATCGGGCGCTTTGGCGAAGCGCAAGTAAGCCGGTGCGGCGTTGATGAACGCATGGACTTGAAAGCCGAGCGCGAGCAGCAACACGGCGGTAAACAGCGCCGCCGTGGCGGCGCCAGCGGGGCGAGCCAACACCTGCGCGGGGCCGGCTGACGCGCTCGAGATGCCCGCAAAGGTGTCCGTGCCAGCCTTGGTCGAGGCAGCATCCGTGACCACCGTACTGCTCCTACTGCTCCTGCCGCTCCCTTGGCCGGCACCCATCGATGCTGCACTGGCTTCTTCCGCGGCCAGCCGCCGTTCGCACCAGCCCATCGCCAGCACGGCAGCAACCAATCCCACGCCAGCCAGCACAAACGGCAGCACTGGCGACAGGCCGCGCAACTGACCGGTCAACCAAGGTGCAATCGCCCCTGCAATGCCGATGCCAAGCAGAGACAAAAATACGAAACGCGGCGCGGCCTCAGCCCGAAGATATTTGGAAAACATCGCCATCGGCGGCGCGCGCAGCGCGGACGAGGTCACGGCCCACACCACCGTCAGTGTCAGAAGCAGACCGGATGAGGCACCCGCCAGCGGCAGCGCAATGAATGCCGCTGCCGACACCACCGTGATGGCGATCATCGGTGCCGCAATGCGCTTCATTGCCGCCGACACCTTGTCCGCCCCAATGCCGAGCGCCAGGTCCATGGCGATAAAAATGGCCTGGTCGAGCATCAGGATCCACAGCACCCGCTCTTTCGGAATCCCTGCCGCCTGCGCGAGCTGCGGCAAGAACGCCACGTAAATCGTCCACGTTACGGTGAACAGCAATTGCACTAGCGCGAGATAGAGGCCGATTCGCATACACGGTTATGAGAGGTGATTCGCAAGGGTCGTGGTGCTGAACCGCAATCGCGGCGGTATGGCGGCGCAAGCGCAGTGTCAAACGAGGACGGGTAAACGTTGAGCGTCGATCGTAACCCAACAAAGTACAACGAGCCAGTCTATACGCGCGCAAGCGCCTTGCGTTATGATTTTGCTCCTGCCGTTACGCCACACCGCCCCCGGAGCATCTGCATGCAAATCAGCCCGCCTTTTGGTTATGGGGAAATCATCCCTTTCCTCAAGAATCACCAGGTGAAGATTCCCGCGCCCGGACAATTGCCGGTGTTTACGCAGTCGCTCAATGCCATCCCGGTGAGCCACACCGAGTTCAACGTCGCACACCGGGATTACCCGATTGTATTTTCCTCCGGAGACGAAGGGCGCTCGTTCGCGCCGGTCGCGGTGCTCGGCCTGCAAGCGCAGGAAAATCTGTTTGTGCAGAACGATGCCTGGACACCAGGAGTCTATCTGCCGGCCTATGTGCGGCGCTACCCGTTCTGCATGGCGCGTGTCACGCTCGACAATGTCGAACAGGCCGAACGCCTCATCTGTGTCGAAAAGGAATACATCGCAGAGTCCGGCGGCGAGCCCATGTTCGACGCCAAACAGGAACCGCTGCCGCGCTGGAAGGAAGTGGAAAAGCTGCTCGAAGAATACGAAGCCGATCTCGAGCGCACCAAGGAAATGTGCGGCATTCTCGCTGACTATGGTCTGCTCGAGCCATTCACCATGCAAGCCACTCTGAACGCTGGCGGCTCGATGCATCTGACCGGCATGTTCCGCGTCGACGAAAAGAAGATCGAATTTCTCAACGCCAGCCAGCACAAGAACCTGATCAAAAAGGGTGTGATGTCGAAGATCTACATCCACCTTCTGTCGCTCGACAATTTTGGCCGCTTGCTGGACCGCAAAGCCGCGCGTGCGCAAGGCGCTAGCGGCGCGGCAGCCGCGTCGGCCAACACTTCCGGCGAGGCGCAGAAAGAAGTGTCCAAATCTGCGACCACCGACGGTGGCACAGTCAAGTCCGCTGCTGCAGGCGCGGTGGCGGGCAGCGAAAAGCCTGCCAAAAAAGACAAGGTCTGAGGACAATAGAGTCTCATAGCCACCGCCAGAGAAAGCACCATGTCATTGGTCAAGCCCGTTGAGTATGTGGACGCCAGCCCGGCAGTACGCGCGGTCTATGACGACATCATGCAGACCCGTGGCGTTGCCACGATCAACAACTTCTGGAAAGTGCTGGCGACTGACCTGGACACGCTGACGCGCACCTGGGCCGAGGTCAAGGCGGTGATGCAGCCCGGCGCGCTTGACAGTCTCACCAAGGAAATGATTTATGTCGCAGTGTCGGCCACCAACAACTGCGAGTACTGCACCTATTCGCACACGGCGGCGGCGCGCAAAGCCGGCATGACTGACGCCATGTTCGCCGAGGTTCTTGCCGTCACCGGCCTGGCCAACAAGACCAACCGCCTGTCCAACGGTTACCGTGTGCCGGTCGACGCAGCATTTGTGCCGAAGCACTAAAATCCCTGTATGACAATCACGGCCGACAGCGTATACCGCCGCACCGATCTGGGCGATAAAGCCATGCGTGGCCAGGCGGGCAAGGTGCCGCCCGAGTTGATCCGCGTGCTCGCGCTGATTGCCGGTGAAGCACATATCGAGATGGTCAAGAAGCGCGCGATCCGTATGCCGGAGGCCGATGTGCTCAGCGTTCTTGACCAGCTCGTGGAGGGCGGCTTCCTCGATCGCCGGGCTGCGAGCGGCGAAGCCGATCTCGACTTCACGGCTCACTTCGATGAGCCTGCACCCGTCGCGCTGGCGCTGAGCGCGCAAGATCAGCAGCGCATGGCCAGCGCGGCCGACCAAGGTCATGACTTGCTGACCAAGACCGGCTCGTTCATGCAACTCGCCGAAGGCCAGAGCCCAGCCACTGTGTTGGGCAAGGCGTGGACCGACATCGTGGTGCTCATCATCGAAGACGACGAGATTCAGGCACGCTTCGCCCAGAACATCATCATGAAGGCAGGCTTCAAGCAACGTCATGCCGCCACCCGCGAAGAAGTGGTAGGCGAACTCAACAAAACGCCCCTGCCCGATGTGGTGCTGATGGATGTTGAGCTGCCCGGCGCCAACGGCTTTGACATTCTGGCGCGCATGCGCCAGCACCCCAAACTCAAGGCGCTGCCGGTGATCATGCTGACGGCACTCGCGAGCCAGAACGATGTGTTCAAGGGTCTTAGTCTCGGCGCGGGCGCCTACATCTCCAAGCCCTACAAGAAGCAGACCCTGGTCGAAACCATTGTGCGAGTGCTCGGGTTGAAGCCTTACGCAGACAAGCCTGCCGGTGTTGGTCCGGAAGCCGCTCCCTGACAGCTCATGAAATACGACCCGGCGTTTTGCGAACGTGAGTACAACGCACGCGCGGCAGTACCTGATCACGCGGTGCACCTGGCGGCGTGGGCTGAAGAATCGCGCAAGGTACGCGTCGGCTCGCCCTGCTATCTTGACATCCCCTACGGCGCGCAGCCCAAGCAGACGCTCGATTTTTTCCCGGTACCCCGCAGCGGCAATGCGCCCTTGATGGTGTTCATTCACGGCGGCTATTGGCGCGCCATGGACAAGGCTGACTTTTCGTTTCTCGCGCCGGCATTCACCCGCGCCGGCATTGCCCTTGCCGTGGTCAACTACCGTCTCGTACCTGACGTGCCTTTAGAAGATTTGATCCGCGACAACGTCGCGGCGATCACCTGGCTCTACCAAAATGCAGGGCACTACGGCGCCAATCCGCACCGCATCAGCGTCAGCGGCCACTCGGCAGGTGGCCATCTCGCGGCGCTCATGCTTGCCTGCCAATGGCCGCGGTGGCACGGCGCGCTGCCATTCAACGTCGTGCGCGGCGCGCTCGCCATCAGCGGTCTGTATGACCTCGAACCCTTCATCGTCACGCCATTCCTGCGGGATGACCTCAAACTCAACGGCGCGCGCGCGCTGGCCATGAGTCCCGCCTGTCTGCCCCATGCCACCCCGGCACCGCTGATCACCGCGGTCGGAGGGGAAGAGAGCAGTGAGTTTCATCGTCAAGCACGCGTGTTGGCAAAGCACTGGCCAGACGTGTTTGTGCGCAATGTAGCGATGCCCGGCAAGAATCACTTCAGCGTGTGCAGCGCGCTGGCTGATTCTTCAGGCGCACTGTTTGCGGCTGCGCGCGAGTTGACAGAACGCTGAAATTTCCCTGGACGTTGCAGATGGCGCCGCTGAACCACCGACGCTGAGCGCCGGATTCAGTCGAAGCGGCGCGCGGGAACCGCATAGCCACCCAGCATGAGCGGCCCGGCAACACCGGACGGTCGAGCGCGAATGACGGGAAGATCTGGGAAAGACACTGGCACAACTGCCACTTGCACCGGCAATGGCGCGAGTCCCGCTGCTGACCCCGGCAACTGAGCGATCTGCTTCAGGGCAGCATCAGTCTGCGGCAATGCCTGAGACGACAGCTGCACGCCGGTTTGCGCCACCGTCACCGGTACTGCCGTCGCAACGGCCTGTGCCTGAATGGCGGTGGCGGACTGCCCGAACGCACGCGCCCAACTGCCGGTGCCAAGGCGCTCGCCGGACGGCCCGGCCGCCAGCGCGTGCGCCAGGCCGTGCAAGCGGTAGCCTGCGGCTTCGAGCAGGCGCAATCCGATCTCATCGGATTCATGCATCTGACGCTCTGCACCCGCGGCCGCCGCCGTTTGTGAACCAGCCAACGACACGACACTCTTGAGCAAGCTGCTGCCCGGAATGATCAAATTCATGATCACCGAGGTGATGATCGACGCAGCGGAGTTTTCGTCGTGATGCCCCGCCAGCACGTGACCCATCTCGCGGGCAATCACGAACGCCAACCACTCATCACTCGGCGCAAGTTGGGCAATGCCGGCGTAAAGCGCTATCTTGCCGGTCGCGGAGGACAGCGTCTCTGCCTCTGCGGAATCGGCGACGTATACATCAAATGCACCGAGCGCATCCATCTTGCTGCCATACAAACCGCGCGCCGCCGTTTGCAGGCCGGCAGTTACGCGCTTGATCTGGTGTTTGAGGTCCAGCGCAGCTTTTGGAGTGCTGCCGGTGACACCTTCAAGACGCGCCGGCGCAAAGACCGAGAACTTGATGTCCGAGTGCAACGAGGGCAGGCTTGAGGGCTTTGCCTCGGGTGCAGTCTGCTGCGCCGATACCGGCAACGCGAGGGCACCCAGCAGCGCGCCCGCAACCAAGCTGCTCGCGCCGAGAACGCGAAGGGACGAAAAAAGGGGAATGGCTGGCATGTCTGCGCGCGACGATTCCAAATGTCAACATTTGTCAATTGCGGACTCGGAAGTCTACGCGCTGCGTCGATCAGGCACCAGCAGTTTTTTTCGAAAACAACATAAAAATCAAATACTTACAAACATTTATCAGTCAGGACAAAGGTTTGCGGACGAAACCTAAAGTGTTTTATTTAAAGTGATTTCTTCGAATGATTTTGATGCGTCAGATTCGGCATTTCTGCATGCAAGATAGCGCGCTTGTTCGCGCTACAACTGCAAAAATGCACCCGAGTACACGCACCGCCTTGAGGCCCAACAGCTCGGGATCGCCCGGGCCGACGCCGATCAACCATACTTTGCCGGGGTACCGCGGCGCGCTGCATCGACATCTGGAACAGCGGAGCGCGATAGATGCGGAGTGACCAACACGTGCGGCTTTCAACAATACCAATGGGCCAACCCATTCCAAGCCACATGCCAAGCCACCCGCCAAGCCAAAAGGCGGTCCACCGGCCCGCTGCCCAGCCATGCGTGCCGCGCGGATCATTTCGTTGCCTATCGCAGATCGTTGGGCGGCACCGTTGATGTGCGCAGACCAGCGCAATACACCAAGATCGTGTCTGCAGTTCGCAGGCTTGAAATAGAGAATGGCCCTGGAAAGCACACCCAGAGCCATTCTTCACGCCATATCTATTAAAACCGTTGGTGGGAGAGGTTCTTAGACCAACACCCTTGTGAACTCTGCGGCAAATCTACCCTCAAGCACCTCAGGCCGGAAACGGTACCAGCTCGATTTCCTCTTCCTTGATGCCCAGCGCCTTGGCCATTGCGGCCAGGGATTCATCACTGATCGCCACCACATCGTAAGCACCCAGCATTTCGGCCCCCTGTCGTTCCAGAAAAGCCTTGGCCATGTCGGCTGCATCCCAAGTCACGACCGCGTCCGGGCCGCTCTCTTTGAGCCGCGCGCACATCGGAACCTTATCTTCTTTGTAGACGATGGCAAACATGCGACGCGCTCCTCGGTGGGGTGTGATCTGCTTGCGCAGATGTAGCGGAGTTTACAAAAATTTGGGCAGTTTGTGGCGCACCGACCGCTAATTCATAAACCCTGGCGATGACGCCGTTGGCATGACAGTTGCGGGTAGGCCTGAAGCAGACCCGAAGCAGACCAAGCAACACCATGACCGCACCCGTCACGCACACCCGTTCCACCTGCCCCTACAGCGGTATCGGCTGCGGCGTCATGTTCGACTGCGGCGTGCCCGAGATATTGAACTGGGCGCACTGTTGATCGCCTTGCGCTTCAAGACAGAATCACTCACCGAATTGATCGGCTTTCACGCGGCGCTCGATGAACCCATCGTGCAACTGAAAGTGCCGGCCCTACCCGACGATTGCGACGCACGCACTACCGCCCAATGGATTCGCGAGACGCTCCAGGAGCCATTCTTGAGAGGTCGCGGCGATCAGCGGCGAATCACGTAGCGCACAAAGTCGTCGGCCTGGACATACCGGTCGTAGAGCCGGCGCGCGTAGGCGTTGTCTTCCCTGGTATTCCAATAGACGCGCGACCAGCCGTGCGCTTTCATTTGTGCGACCAGCCAGTCGATCAGCGCCTTGCCGTATTGCTGTCCGCGCACGGCCGGGTCGACGAACAGGTCTTCGAGATAGCACACCGGCGTCAAGGTCCAGGTATTGTCATGCAGGATGTAGTTGGTCATGCCCTGGACGCGGCCACTGGCGTCGCACGACAAGGCACAGTGCACCGGTGATGCCGGATCCATGATCCGGGCCCAGGTGTGCGCCGTGACTCCTTCGCCGAGCGACACCTTGTAGAACGTGCAGTAGCCGGCCCACAACTCGCGCCAGCGGGATTCGTCGGCGGGGGTGACGGTGCGGATGGTCATGCTCATGTTGGCTCCGGATGCATGGTTGCGTTGAAGCCGAAAGCTTAACGCGCTGTCGTGTGTGCCGCCCCCGCATGCACCACACGCAACACGCGCACGCTTATTCGCGCTCCAACTCCAGATAGGTGCGGCTGGCGTTGCCGGGGTGAATTTCTGCCGCGACCAGCAGCTTGGCGAAGTCACCGAGCGGGAAGCTCTTGATCGCGGCGGACACGTCGGTGCCGTCGTCGACCGCTTTTTTCATGTGGGCGCGCAAGGCAGCAAGATAATCGCGCGTATCGCGGCGCGCGATGGCGAGCGTGGTGACCGCGCCGTGGCCGGGGACGATGATGGCGGGCTTCCAATCGGCCAGGGCATCAAAAGCTTCGAGCCAGGTGCGGGTGTTACTGACCGGAATCACGCCGAGCAGGCGCTCGACATAGACCACGTCGCCGCTGAAGACAACATCGGGTGCGGGGGGCGATACGGCGCTTGTGCCGCGCAGCTGTCCGGACACGCGCACCATCAGGTCACCCGGCGTATGCGCTGCGCCGCGATGGCGTACCTCAAGCTGGAGGCCGCCTAGGTCAAGCACGGCGTCGCGGCCTTCGATCAAGCGCGTAGGCAGCATCGGCACGGTGCCGTCGGCCTTGCTGCCCAAGGTTTGCCGCAGCGCCTGCATCTGATCACCGCCGCGTGCCTGCATGTCGGCGCGCGCGCTGGTGTGCGCAATCAGCTCCGCACCTTGCGCCGCGAAGTAAGCGTTGCCGAGCCAGCGGTGATCCTGCCCGCCGGTGTTGATGACCCACTTCACCGGCTGCGCGGTCACGCGCCTGACGGAAGCGTGAATGTCGCGCGCGGAAGAATACGTTGCGCCGCTGTCAATCAGGATCGCCCCGCCGGGCGCGACGACCAAGCCGATGTTGGCATTCAGACCTTCGTTCTCGACGGTGCGCGCGCCTTTGTCACCGATGTGGGCGTAGATGCCGGGCGCGACCAATTCAAAACGCACTTCGACCGCGCAGGCAAAGCCGGTCACGCCAGCAAACAGCGCTGCGAGTGCGCTCCAGCAAGCCTGCCGCCGCGCCCGTATCGCGCGCGCACCGCCTAGGACCACCGCCCATTCGCGCGGGGCGTCAATCGGTACGGCTGCGCGCATGGTGCTCACGCAATGCCGGGATTGCCGCCCATGCCTTTAATGACCGGCAGGTTGAGCTTGACCGGCTTGATGACTTTTTTCGCACGCAGGTGGCCCGCAACCACATCCCAAATCGGTTCACCGCCTTGATCGCGCGCCGCTTCACTCACCGGCGCCCAGCCCGCCACTTTGTATTTCTTGTCTGCCTCGATCAGCGCGCCACCCAAGCGCATGTCGCTAATGCGCGCACCCATTTTCGCGTTCGGATCGCACGCGTAAGTCATGCCGCCGACGCGCACCATGTCGCCGCCCTGCTGGTAATAGGGGTCGGGGTTGAACAGGTTGTCGCCCACGTCTTCCATGATGGCTTTGATTTGCTCGCCGGTGAGCTCGTTCACGGTGACAAACGGATAGGTGATGGCGGTTTGATCCATCACGTGATCCATGGTGATGGCCTGGCCCGGCAAGAGCGAGGTGCCCCAGCGAAAGCCGGGCGAGAAGGCGATGGGAGCGTTTTTGCTTTCCATCAGCGCGTTGAGGATCACCTGATCGAGGGTGCCGTTGAAGTTGCCGCGGCGGTAAAGCAGGTCTTGTGTGACGGCAAGCTTTTCGTCTAGCTTCCACTTGTATGGTGCGCGCACCTTGTCGATATAGGCCTGCATTTCTGCATCGGGGCGCAGATAGTTGGAGAACACCGGCAAGAGCTTGTACTGGAAACCGGTGACGCGCTTGTCCTTGACTTCAAGATCGAGCACGCCGAGAAACTTGGTGTTGCTGCCGGCGTTGGTGACCAGGGTTTGCCCCGAGGCATTCTTGACGATTACCGGTTGCGGCACCCCATCGTGGGTGTGGCCGCCCATGATGGCGTCAATGCCGGTCACGCGCGAGGCCATCTTGATATCGACGTCCATGCCGTTGTGCGAGAGCAGGATCACTGCAGCCGCACCCTTGGCGCGCACCTCGTTGACGGTCTTTTGCATCGCTTCTTCCTGGATGCCGAAGTTCCACTCGGCCACCAGGTAGCGTGGATTGGCGATCGGCGTGTAGGGAAAGGCCTGGCCGATGATGGCAACCGGCACGCCATTCATTTCCTTCATCACGTGCGACGGGAATACCGGATCACCAAAATCTGCCGTCTTGATGTTTTGTGCAACGAAATCAATCTTGCCCTTGAAATCGTTGTTGACAATTTCTTCGACGCGTTTGGCGCCGAGGGTGAATTCCCAATGGCCGGTCATGACATCCACACCGAGCAATTTGCAGGCGTCAACCATGTCCTGTCCCTTGCTCCAGAGCGCAGTGGCCGAGCCTTGCCAGGTGTCACCGCCATCGAGCAACACGGCGTTGGGGCGCGCCGCGCGCAGCCTTTTAACCAGGGTGGCGAGATGCGCAAAACCGCCGGTCTTGCCGTAGAGCTTGGCGGCGCGTGCGAAATCCACATGGGTAAACGCATGCGCTGTGTTGCGGGCCAGATCGCGCGCGTAGCCTGCGGGCGCGGCCATCGGGTTCATCTTGAAATAGTTGAGCAACGCGGTGCCGACCAGATGCGGCGGGCGGCCGACCGCGTCGGCCACCCCGAGATTGACGTTCGGTTCGCGAAAATACACCGGCTGCAACTGTGCATGGCAGTCGGTGAAATGCATCACATGCACATTGCCGAAAACCTTGAAGTCGTACAAGCTTGCCGCCGGATCAACCGCCCACGCCTCGGACCCATCCAGTGCCAGACCGCCGGCAGACGCACAGGCAAGCAGGTTGAGAAATTCACGACGATTCATGGCAAGGCTCCAGATTGGGCGGCCACCTGCATTAGGCGCAGCGCGTCACCCTGTTCATCACTATGTCCATTAGCAGGCACTGATATTGACGGCCGAAAAAAAAGGGCGAACTGCGCCGCCCTCCGGTGTCGCGCTATTTGTTCACCGGCGAATTCGGGTCCAGCAGCAGCGCCGTCACGTCTTGCATTTGCTTTTCGGTGAGGATGCTGTTGTGCCCGAAGCGCGGCATGTTGGAGCACGCGGTATAGGCCTGAGGGTTGTAAATCTTGCCGTAGGTATATTTCTGGATCGGCTCGGAAGTGCCGCGCAACTTGCCGAAGCCCAGCAGGCTCGGGCCAATCGTGCCGTAGGAAATTTCCTGCGGCGAAATCTGGTGGCAGGCGTAGCAGTTGCCGCCGCTTGGCGTGGCCGGGTTGTCGCTGAACTGCTTGCCGACACCGGTTTGAGCGATCTTCTCACCCTCGCGCCAATCACCGAGCAGTTTGCCGTCGGCCGGGTACTTGAGAAGTGCAAACTGCGCCTTCTCGAGCGCGGCGGAGGCTTCCTTGGACAAGGGCTTGCCATCGTCGATGCTGCATTGTGCTTGCGGGTTGTCCTGATTGAGGCGGTCCAGCTTGGCCTGACCGCGCTCCTTGAACGAGGCACGCAGCATGTCGGTCGCCTGCTTGGTGATCTCGGCGTCACTCATACTGGCGCAACCAACCAATATTGCGGCAGTACCTGCGCCAAGAATGGCTCCAGTCAATAGTTTCACGGGCATGTCCTCTGAAAGTGGCTCTGGTAGCGGGTCTTGTGCTAACGCTTGATGGACGGCGCGTTGAACTCGGCGCCATTGGCGTTGCGCGCCAGGAACATCGTGATGGCGACCGATGCCTCCGAGGTGAAGTCAAGTTCCGGAAAGCGCTGCTGGCGGAAGCAATCGTTCAGGCGCCATTGAAACGTGCGCAGTTCACCCTGTGAGACGCGATAGGCCGGCCAGGTGGTGTAGGCGCGCTGCGCATCCTTCGTTTCGGTCAAATTGGGCAGATCCTGCAGGCGAATCCGTTTGCCCGTTTCAGAGTGGCAGGTGGCACATGAAAAATCATGCGGCCCCCCGCGAAAGAAAAACATCTTCTTGCCCATCTCGAACATCTCGCGCTCTTTGGGGTGGCTCATCGCCACGTTCATTTTCACGCCCTTCGATTCGGACGTGATGAAGGCGACCAGGGCTTCGTTGTCCGAGCGGGTCGTGCCACTGCCGAACGGCTGCTTCTTCGCGTCGGCCGCACTCAGGCCCTGAATCGTCATCCTGCAGTGCACGATGCGGGCTTCGAGATCCATCACACGTCCTGCATCGGCGAAGTACTTCGGCAGCACCGCGTATGCACCCGCCACCTTGCCTGCACCCAGTCCGAGGTCGCAGGTTTCAAGAGACACGTTTTTGGGGCCGGTTTTTTTCTTCCACATCTCTTCGCCGCGCGCCTCCCACAACTCGGCGGGATTGCCGCCTGCCAGCGCCTGCCGGTATTCCTCAATCTTCTTGATCGTGGCGTCACCGCTCTGCGCCCATGTTGCCCCGGCCGCGAAACAGGCCGAACACAGCATCGCCGCGACCGCCGCACCTTTGGTCCACTGTCCCATCTTGTCTCCTTGTTTTTTTCGTCGCGCCTTCGGAGGCGAAGCTTTCACCACGCCGTGCCTGACGCGTTCAGTTGATCGTGGCTTCGTCTGTGCGTTTTTCGCCTTTGTTGTCGACCCAGCTCACTTGCAGTTTGTCGCCCACCTTGGCACCGGCAAACTGAAACTGCAAATACGGATTCTTCGAAATCGCCGGTCCCCACTGCGCCGACAGCACGGTCTTGCCATTGTGGGTGGCAGTAACTTGTTGAATGAAGTGGGCCGGAACGGTCTTGCCGGTGCTGTCCTTGCGTTGGCCGGTTTCCATCTCGTGGCTCATGAGCACACGGACGACAGTTTTGTCACCTTCTACTTTGGCGCGAATGCGCATCGGATCTGACATGGAATTTTCCTTTACTTGAGTTGGATTGATCGGGACACAATCTGCCGCACCGGCTTGACGTTGCGAGGGCACTAGCTGAGCCGCCGCAGCCGCCCGTGATTAGCCGCCGCAGCCGCCCAGAGTCACCTTGATCTCACGCGACGCCACGTAGTACTTGCCGTCGGCCTTGATCAACGCATGCACCATCGAGGTCTCGCCCATCTTCACGCGCGTGCTCACGTTCGGATCGGTGCCGGCAGGAATGGTGAAGGACGCGGTCAGGCTGCTCGGATTTTTCTCGACCAGAATCGAAATCGATTCGGTCTTCGGAATCTTGCTCTCGACGGCAACCGGCACCACTGCGCCGTTCTCGGCGATTTCCGGGGTCGAGCCCCAGCTCACGTCTTTGGTCGGGGTCGGTGCCGCACCGCCCAGGCCCTTGACAACATCGGCCACGCCTTTGGCGCTGAAGGCCGCCTGATTCCAGGCGCTTTGCGCGAAGCTTGGGCTGACCAAACCGGCATTGACGAACAGGCCGAAGATGCTCAAGGCACTGCCTTGTTTAAGGGCCTTGCGGCGCATGTGATTGACTGCTTGCATGGTGCTCTCCTTGAAAATGGGTGCGTAATGGTAGTGCAAATAGGGGATATCAGGTTTGGAATACGGCGCTGGATGCTGGGGATTGTCTAGTCGGGTGTGCCCTTGAGGATCCAGCGCGCCAGCAGCGTGGCCTCGGCCTCGTTGATGCCGGCTGATGGCGGCATCGGCACCGGCCCCCAAACGCCCTGGCCTCCACCACGAATCTTGCCGGCCAGATAGTTCTCTGCCTTGTCATGGGACTTGTACTTGGCGGCGATTTCGCTAAAGCCCGGCCCCACCACCTTGCGCTCGAGCCCATGGCAGGCAAGGCAGGTGGCTTTGCTGGCCAGTTCCTTGACGCCGGCAAATTCCGATGGCTTGGCGTTGCCTTGCGCCGCAGACGCCATGGCGGCCACCGTGGTCTGGCCGCGCATGGCCCCAATCGACCGGCTTTGCTCCGCGAGATTGCCGTGGGCATCGCGCGCGTAATCCGGCAGTGCTGAGGCGACTTTCACCGCAGTCGCTTTTGCATCGGTGGTGCAATTGCTCATGCAGGCGACCGCCTTGATGTCCGGCTTGCCGCCCGGCAACCACAAGCCATGACGCGTGGTCTTGCCATCGCGGTTGGGCAATTTCTTTTGCACCTCGGCGATGTTCTCGTGCGAGAGCGTGAAGTCGTCAGGCACGATCTCGGCCAGATTGAGGATATAGCCGGTCACCGCATAGACCTCTTCCACCGTCAGCGTCTTGGGCGCATTCCAGGGCATGGCGCGATTGATGTAGTCCCACAGCGTCGACACCGACGACAACTTCATCATGGTGGTGCGCTGCGGTTGGCTGTCGTTGGCCAGGGCGGCGGTGCGGCCCGATGCGATGTCTTTTTTTGTGGTGCCGCCAACGATCGGCGTGAACACCTGATTGCTTTCGCCAAACACGCCGTGGCAGGAGGCGCATTTGGCCTCCCACACATCCTGCCCTTTGGCGACCGTGCCGCGGCCGGGTGGCAAGCCCTTGAAGTCGGGGCGCACGTCAATGTCCCAAGCCTTGATTTCGGCCGGTGTGGCGGCGCGCCCAATGCCGCTCCATGCCGGGGCCTTGGGCGTTTGTGCTGCGGCGCTGCCCGATGTAGCGGCCAGCAGCGCGCCTGCGAGCAATGCACCGGCCACCAGCGCATCAGCCAGCCCTACGAACAAGAACCCTGGCGGAATCTGCCTAGAGCTGGACATTGCTCACCTCCCCGCTGGCGGCAAGCTTCCAGGACTGGATCGCGTTGTTGTGATAAATCGACCGGGTACCGCGCACAGCGCGCAGTTGGCGAATGCTCGGCTGCACATACCCGGTCTCGTCAATGGCGCGGCTTTGCAGAATCGCCTCCTTGCCATCCCAGGTCCATGGAATATTGAATCGGGTCAAACATTTGGACAGCACCGGCGTCTGCAGGGTCGCGGTCTTCCAGTTGCGCCCACCGTCAAAGCTCACGTCCACGCGCTTGACCTTGCCGCGCCCGCTCCACGCCAGACCAGTGACGTTGTAAAAACCCCTGTCGAGCAGCGTCTGCCCGCCCGAGGGTGTGGTGATGACGCTTTTGCATTCCTGCACCGAGGTGTACTGGCGCAGCTTGCCGTCTGGCATCAGATCGACGTAGTGCATGACTTCTTCACGCCCACCGTAGGGCTTGTCACCCACTTCGATGCGGCGCAGCCACTTGACCCACGACACGCCCTGCACGCCGGGCACCACCAGACGCAGCGGGTAGCCATTTTCCGGCCGCAGCATCTCGCCATTCATGCCGTAGGCCAGCAGCACCTCACCCGATTCAATCATCTCCATGGGGATCGTGCGGGTCAGGCCCGAACCATCTCCGCCTTCGGCGAGCACAAAGCGGCCTTTCTTGAAATCCGTCCCGCAAAACGCCAGCACATCGCGCAGCGGCACGCCGGTGAATTCGCTGCACGAAAGCATGCCGTGGGTGTACTGCACCGTCGGCACGGCGACATTGCCCCACTCCATGCCGGT
>JANLTL010000274.1:0-15011 GCA_031362905.1 Burkholderiales bacterium
CGGGAAACACGATGACCGGGATCATCGGTGCGCGGCGCGCCAGCGTGGTGAGCACGTCGCGCAGCGCAGCTGCCTGCAATGAAGTGACGATGCCAATGCCGCGCGGCATGGCGGGTATCACACGCTTGCGCTCCGCATCAAACAGCCCCTCGTCGGCGAGCTTTTCTTTCAGTCGCAAAAATTGTTCATAGAGCACACCTGCGCCGGCGCGGCGCATTGATTCAACGCTCAACTGATATTCGCCACGCGCCTCGAACAGCGTAACCGACGCGCGCACTTCGACGGCGTCGCCATTCTTCGGCTCGAAGGCGAGGGCGCCCGCTTTGCTGCGCCACAGCGCACAGCGCACCTGTGCGCCCTCGTCCTTGAGCGAAAAATAAATATGCCCCGATGCAGCACGCGTAAAGCCGGAAATCTCGCCGCGCACGCGCACGCGGCCAAGCGCCCCTTCGAGCAGGCTGCGTGCGCGGCGGTTGAGTTCGGTGACCGAACAAGCGGCGTCGGCAGCACCTGAAGCCACGCCCACGCCGCCGCCCGCATCCGCGCCTGCCGTCGCTGCGCGCGCGGCGCCGCCCGGGCGTTCGGTCGGACCCGCCGCCAAATCAAAATCCGGCCGGCTTAGCATGCGTGCCTCGCACGGCGGCTTGCGCATCTCACCGGGGCCGCTGCGCATTTCACAGGCAGCCTAAGCCAAGTCCTTGTGCCACAAGCTGCTGCGTGCTGCTGCCCACAGTATTTCCACAGACTTATCCACCGTCTTTGTGGATAAGGGTGCAGTGTTTCGGCTACACTTGGCGCCGTTCCTGCGGAGTACCGCCGCTGGCAATGCGGTGTGCGCCAAACTGACATCATTTTTTGCAAGGGGATTTGCGCTGTGTGGAAAATCATCAATGAAGCGGGCTGGCCGATTTATCCGCTATTGCTCGCTTCGATCATCTCGGTGGCGCTGATTATCGAACGTCTGATCGCTTTGCGCAAATCCAAGGTACTCCCGGCACAATTGCTGCCCGAAGTGCTTGGCCTGTACAAAAACAAGCAGATCACGCCGGACGTGATCGACAAGGTCGAAAACAACTCGCCGCTCGGCCGCGTGCTCGCAGCCGGCTTGCGCAACGACAAAAGCTCGCGCTACGTAATGAAAGAAGCGATTGAGGAATCCGGTCGCATCGTCACCCACGAACTGCAGCGTTTTCTCAACGGCCTCGGCACCATCGCCACTGCGTCGCCTTTGATGGGTCTGTTTGGCACGGTCGTCGGCATGATTGAGATTTTCGGCAGCCAGTCGCCCTCCGGCACCAATCCCCAGGCCCTCGCGCACGGCATTTCGGTCGCGCTCTACAACACCGGCTTCGGCATCATGATTGCGGTTCCCGCGCTGATTTTTTACCGCTACTTCCGCGGTTGTGTGGAAGACTATGTGGTCGAGATGGAGCAGAGCGCAATCAAGCTGCTTGACCTCGCGCACGGAGACCGCAAAGCCTGAGCTGCATTGCAGCCACGGCCTCGCCTCATTACGCCAACGCCGGTCTTCGCCCACGCCGCCACGAACCCCAAGACAAACGCACCATGAATTTCCGCCGTAAAGCGCCCGAAGAGCCCGAGATCAATTTCATCCCGTTGATCGACGTGCTGCTGGTGATCCTGATTTTCTTGATGGTCACTACAACCTATTCCAAATACGCCGAGCTGCAGATCAACCTGCCGACGGCCGACGCTGAAAAGCAACTGGAGCGCCCGAACGAAGTAAACGTCGGCATCACTGCGGGCGGCAAATATGCAATCAACGGCAAGACCATTGCGTTCAGCAATGTCGACGGTCTCTCGGCCGACCTCAAGACTGCCGCTACCGGCAAGAAAGACCCCGTGGTGGTGATCAACGCCGATGCGCAGGCAACGCATCAGGCAGTGGTGGTGGTGATGCAAGCCTCACAAATGGCCGGTCTCGGGCAGGTGACGTTTACCACGCAGAGCACCTCCACAAAATAAACGGAATCCCGCCTTGTCCCTGACGCGCGACTGGTGGCTACCCAGGCTCACCATTCGCTGCGCACTGTTGTTACCGTTCGCTGCTCTGTTCGGGTGCGCATCCGCAGTGCGCCGCGCCTTTTACAGCAACGGTGTACTTGCGGTGCAACGATTACCGGTACCGGTGCTGGTGGTGGGTAATCTGACAGTCGGTGGCAGTGGCAAGACCCCGCTGGTGATTGCCTTGGCCCACGCGCTGCGTGATGGCGGCTGGCGGCCTGGCGTCATCAGCCGTGGCCACGGACGCGGCGAATCCAGGCATGCAACGAGCATGGAGGTCACCACACTAAGCAGTCCTGACCTCAGTGGCGACGAACCCCTGTTGATCGCGCGAGCGGCTTGTGTACCGGTGTTTGTCGATGCCGACCGGCCGCGCGCCGCTCGAACACTTCTGGCTGCGCACCCTGAGGTCAACATCATCATCAGCGATGATGGTCTGCAGCACTATGCGCTCGAGCGTGATATTGAGATCGCGGTGTTCGACGAACGTGGCGCTGGCAACGGTTGCCTGTTGCCCTCCGGGCCATTGCGCGAACCTTTATCACGGGCCGCCGCCCTGACCGCCTTGGTAGCCAACGATTCTGGCGGCCATACGGCTGCAAGGGGCTTGTACCAACGTTTTCCGGCCATGCATCAGATGAGATTGATGCCGCAAGCTTGCTACCGCCTGGGCAACAGCACTGAAATGAACGCCCTCGCGGCCCTTGCCACCCTTGCGCCGCGCGGTCGCATTGCGGCGGTTGCGGGTATCGGCAATCCGGCGCGCTTTTTCGCCACCCTGCGCGCCGGCGGCTTGGGTAGCGGATCTGGCTTCACCGAGCACGTCTTCCCCGACCACCACGCCTACACGCGCGCCGAACTCGCATCAATCGATGCGGACATCCTGATCCTCACCGAAAAGGACGCGCTAAAATGCGCAGCATTCAACGATGATCGCGTCTGGGTATTGCCGGTCACGGCGCAGGTGGACAACACATTGATTGAGTTGATTCTGGAGAAACTGCGTGGACGCCAAGCTGCTTGAAATCCTGGTCTGCCCGATCACCAAGGGTGCGCTGGTCTACGACCGCGACAAGCAGGAGTTGATTTCGCGTTCGGCGCGTCTTGCCTATCCGGTGCGCGATGGCATCCCGGTGATGCTCGAAGAAGAAGCGCGCACCCTTACTGACGCCGAACTCGCTTGACAGCACGCACTGGCGTGAGCCCATTCGTCGCCCTGATTCCGGCACGACGCGCATCGTCGCGCCTGGCGGACAAGGTGCTCGCCGACATCGGCGGCAAACCGATGGTGGTGCGCGTTGCGGAAAAAGCGGTGCAAAGTGGCGCAACGCAGGTGTGGGTGGCCACCGATGATCTCGACATCAAGTCAGCCGTGGAGTCGCATGGCTTTCGCGCGTTGATGACGCATGCGGGTCATGCGTCCGGCACCGACCGGCTCGCCGAAGCCGCAACGCTGCTCGGACTTGACGATGACGCCATCGTGGTGAATGTGCAAGGGGACGAGCCATTGATCTCGCCCGCACTGATCGGCGCGGTTGCGCAGGAACTTGCGGCGCGTCCGGATTGCGCGATGGCAACCGCGTGTCATCCCTTGAGCGATAGCGCCGAGCTGTTCAACACCAACATCGTCAAAGTCGTGCTCGATGCGCGCAACACCGCGCTCTATTTTTCGCGTGCGACGATTCCATGGGCGCGTGACGCGTTTGCCCGCGCCGGTGAAGCAGGTGTGCAGACCATTCCGTCCGGTCTGCCGGTCTATCGGCATATGGGTATCTATGCCTATCGCGTCGCGTTTCTCAAACTGTTTCCCACTCTGGCCTCCGCACCGATCGAGCAGTTTGAAGCGCTGGAGCAATTGCGCGCCCTCTGGCATGGACACCGCATTGCCGCGCGCATCACCGAGGCCACTGCAGCGCCTGGAGTTGACACAGCGGCCGACCTTGCGCTGGTGCGTCAACTCTTCGCCAAGCCTTGAGTACGCGCGGTGCTCGCGAGCGGTGCGCGGTCAGCGCCTTCTGACGCGGCTCGGTGTTCACCCATCGAAGCTTTTGGAAACGAACCCGAACAATCCTGCACCCACGGGGGCCGGTACACTCACAGAGGGCGCCAGCGCTTTCACGCTAGAATCGGATGCAAACAAGACTCATCTTTCCGGAGACACCTGTCATGCGCCTCATCCTCTTGGGCCCGCCCGGCGCGGGCAAGGGCACGCAAGCCAATGCAATCAAGGATCATTTCGGCATTCCACAAATCTCCACAGGTGACATGCTGCGCGCAGCGGTAAAGGCGGGTACCGATCTTGGCCTCGCCGCCAAAAAAGTCATGGACGCCGGTGGTCTTGTCTCTGACAGCATCATCATCGGCCTGGTGAAGGAACGTCTGAAGCAGGACGATTGCAAAAATGGCTATTTGTTCGATGGTTTTCCGCGCACCATTCCGCAGGCTGATGCAATGAAGGACGCAGAAGTCAGTATTGACTACGTTCTAGAAATCGATGTTCCCGACCGCGAAATCGTCACACGCATGAGCGGGCGCCGCGTGCATTTGGCGAGCGGACGCACCTACCACATCAAGTTCAACCCACCCAAGGTGGCCGGACTGGATGACGTCACCAGTGAGCCGTTGATCCAGCGTGATGACGACAAGGAAGAGACTGTCGCCAAGCGTCTACGCGTGTACCACGAGCAGACCAAAGCATTGGTGGGTTACTACACAAACTGGTCCAAGAGCAGCCGATCGGGCGCACCGAAGTATCGCAGGATCGATGGTTTGGGTGCGGTCGATGCGGTGCGCGAGCGCGCGTTTGGCGCCTTGAAGTAAGCCACAACGCGAGCGACACTCCAGGCGTTCTTGCACCTGCCTCAGCCGCCAGAAAATGTGTGGCTGAAACACCGCGTCAAAACCCGAATTCGACCCGCACGGCAGCGTCTTTGCAGGCCGAATCCTTTACAATTGCACAGTTTTTCCGGCGGCGGCCGGCCTCAAAGTGATCCCAGCGGTCGCCATGGGGCTTGTGCAGTGTTTCGCGCAGCCAAAGAGCCGTGCCCGGAGTCCTTAAGTATTTTCACACCATCGGAGGAGACAATGTCTCAAGCATTGTGGATTGCCATCGTCTGCGGTTTGATCGCGGTCGCGTATGGCTTCTTTACATTCAAGTGGATTCTCGCCCTGCCCACCGGCAACGCACGCATGCAGGAAATTGCTGCCGCGATTCAAGCAGGCGCGCAGGCCTATCTGAAGCGGCAGTACACCGCCATCACCGTGGTCGGCGTGATCATTATGGTGATCCTGGGCATCGTGCTTGGCCCGATGACGGCCGCCGGTTTCTTTGTCGGCGCCCTGCTCTCCGGTGTCGCGGGTTTCATTGGCATGAACGTGTCTGTGCGCGCAAATGTGCGGACAGCCCAGGCTGCTACCGGTGGCATCTCTCCGGCGCTTGACGTGGCGTTCCGCGGCGGCGCCATCACCGGCATGCTGGTAGTCGGTCTCGGCTTGATCGGCGTAGTCGGCTTCTATATGGTGCTGCTAGGCGCTGCCCCCCACGGGCTGGGCAAGACGACAGGTCTGGCTGACCTCCTCAAGCCGATGATTGGTCTGGGATTTGGCGCATCGCTGATTTCGATTTTCGCCCGCTTGGGCGGCGGCATTTTCACCAAGGGCGCAGACGTCGGTGCCGACCTGGTAGGGAAAGTCGAGGCTGGCATTCCGGAGGATGATCCGCGCAACCCGGCAGTGATTGCCGACAACGTCGGTGACAACGTCGGCGACTGCGCTGGCATGGCCGCCGACCTGTTCGAGACCTATGCCGTCACCCTGATCGCCACCATGGTGCTGGGCGCGCTGCTGATCAAGGGCAGCGACGCCGGCGTGATTTATCCGCTGATGCTTGGCGCCGTATCCATCATCGCCTCGATCGTCGGCTGCTTCTTTGTCAAGGCACGCGAAGGCGGCAAGATCATGAACGCGTTGTATCGCGGTCTTGCCGTGGCCGGTGTGCTCTCGCTGATCGCGTTTTACCCGGTCACCCAGATGTTCATTCCCGACACCGCGCTTGCCGGTTCCGGTTTTGCCACGGGCGCGGTGTGGCGATTGTGGATGTGCTGCGTGGTTGGCCTCGCGCTCACCGGTTTGCTGGTGTACATCACCGAGTATTACACCGGCACCGATTTTTACCCGGTCAAGTACGTTGCCGAAGCATCCACCAAAGGCCACGCAACCAACATCATTGCCGGCATCGCCGTTTCGATGAAATCGACCGCCTGGCCAGTGATCGTGGTGTGTCTGGCGATTTATTTGTCGTTCGCATTCGCTGGTTTGTACGGCATCGCAACCGCCGCAACCTCGATGCTCTCGATGGCCGGGATCGTTGTGGCGCTCGATGCTTACGGCCCGATCACCGACAACGCCGGCGGCATTGCCGAAATGAGCGAGTTGCCTGCTTCAGTTCGCGCAGTCACTGACCCGCTTGACGCAGTAGGCAACACGACCAAAGCAGTCACCAAGGGCTACGCCATCGGCTCGGCCGGCTTGGCCGCATTGGTACTGTTTGCCGACTACACCCACGCGCTTGAGGCGGCGAAAAAAATGCATTTCGCATTTGACTTGGCCGACCACAGAGTGGTGATTGGCCTGTTCATCGGCGGCCTGATTCCCTTCCTGTTCGGCGCGATGGCGATGGAGGCGGTCGGTCGCGCCGCAGGTGCAGTGGTCGAAGAAGTGCGCCGCCAGTTCCGCGAGATCAAGGGCATCATGGAAGGCACGGCCAAACCTGAGTACGAGCGTGCAGTCGACCTGCTCACCACCGCGGCCATCAAGGAAATGATGATTCCGTCACTGCTGCCTGTGCTGGTGCCGGTACTGGTCGGCCTGCTGCTCGGACCGCAGGCTTTGGGCGGCTTGCTGATGGGCACTATCGTCACCGGCCTGTTCGTGGCGATTTCGATGTGTACCGGTGGCGGCGCGTGGGACAACGCCAAGAAATACATTGAGGAAGGCAATCACGGCGGCAAAGGCTCGGACGCCCATAAGGCAGCCGTCACCGGGGACACCGTAGGCGATCCTTACAAGGACACTGCCGGCCCGGCGGTCAACCCGCTCATCAAGATCATCAACATCGTGGCACTGCTGATGGTGCCGCTCCTCTAGTGGCATGAAGCCCCGTTAATATTCAAGGGTGGCCTGCGGGTCACCCTTGTGTTTTCTACCGTCGCTACCGTGACCGACTCCGCTTCGCTTACGCTACTCACCAAGCGCCTTGTGCCGCTGCTGATGCTGTGCATGAGCATTGCCACCGCGCAGGATGCCAACGACGACCGCCTGCGCGCGGGTTGGGCCGCGTTTGAAGCCGGTGACGCCAAAGTTACCCTGCGACTGCTCGAACCACTCGCGCAGTCCGGCAACAAATACGCCCAGTATGCCGTGGCAGAAATGTTGGTCAGGAAACGCGCGACGACACACGATGTTGCGCGCGCCGCCACGCTGTTCCTGGCTGCCGCCGAGCAAGACGTTCCGGCAGCCCAAACCCGCATCGGCACTGCCTATTTTCATGGTGAAGGCGTCGCGCAGGACTATGCCCTGGCTCTATCCTGGTTTCGACGCGGCGCTGCCAATGGCCATGCCAACGCGCAAACCAATCTCGCGGTGATGCTGGCCGACGGAATCGGCACGCCGCGAAATCCGCCGGAGGCCATGCGGTGGCTGAACGAAGCACTGCCACGCGGCGAGGCAAACACGTTCAACACGCTGGCCAACGCCTACGCACGCGGTGACGGCATTGCGCTCGATCTGGTGCGCGCCATTGCCTTGTACCGTCAGGCAGCCGCGTATGGGCATGCTATTGCCATGGACAATCTTGGCAATGCCTATCGCGCAGGTCTGGGCGTACCAGAGGATCATGCCCAAGCACGTCAATGGTACGAACGCGCCGCCGCCCTTGGTGAAGCCAAATCCCTGACCAATCTGGGTATCCTGTACCTGCGCGGGATCGGGGTAGAGAAGGACTTCAAGAAGGCCGGCGATTACTTGCGCATGGCGGCGCAGAGAAGTGATGCTGACGCGGAGTTTCACCTTGGCACCATGTTCCTGTACGGCGAAGGTACGCCCCAGGATCGCGACATTGGCACGCGCTGGATGGCGCTGTCAGCCGCGCACGGCAACGAGATCGCAAAGGCGCACATGATCGTTCTCGCCAACACCAAGTCAGCGATCGCCGAAGACCAACGCCAATTGCAAACCTACTCCAACGTGCTCGGTGCCACTGCCCACAGCAGCACCAAAAAGTTGCTTGGAGACCTGTTCAGCAACGGCGTTCTGGTGCCGCCAAACCTGTCGGAAGCGCGGCGCTGGTATCTGCTGGCTGCGCGACATGGCGACGCCGATGCGGCCGCGCGCGCAAAGGCACTTGAGTAGGCTACCCTCTCGAAAAAGCTGAGTGGCCCGCCCGCTCAGCCCTAACCAACCGGAGAATTTTTATGGACATAAAAGGTAATGTATTTCTGGTCACTGGCGGCGCGTCAGGCTTGGGTGCAGCCACCGTCAGGCTGATCGCCGCGAACGGCGGCAGAGTCGCCATCGCCGACCTCAACGCTGACCTTGGACAGGCGCTCGCTCAAGAGACCGATGGCATTTTCATCAAGTGCGACGTCACCAGCGAAATCGACGGCCAGTCTGCGGTGGATGCCACCGTCAAGGCCTACGGTGCCGTCAATGGTCTGGTCAATTGCGCTGGTATTGGCACTGCCGAGAAAACCACTGGCAAGAATGGTCCGCACAAACTGGCAGGGTTTACCCGCGTGATCCAGATCAATCTGATCGGCACCTTTAACATGATCCGCCTCGCCGCGACGGCCATGCTGAACAACCAGCCCAATGCCGCGGGGGAGCGCGGGATCCTCATCAATACCGCATCCGTCGCGGCCTACGATGGCCAGATCGGGCAGGCTGCGTATGCCGCGTCAAAAGGCGGCATCGTCGGCATGACCCTGCCGATTGCGCGCGACCTCTCGCGTGACGGCATCCGGTGCGTCACCATCGCGCCTGGTCTTTTCCTCACGCCGCTTCTGCACGGACTGCCGCCGGAAGTGCAGGAGTCGCTCGGCAAACAAGTGCCCTTCCCTTCTCGCCTCGGGCGCCCCGATGAATACGCCAGCCTGGCCAAGCACATCATCGAAAATGAAATGCTCAATGGCGAGACCATCAGGCTGGACGGTGCGATCAGGATGGCACCGCGCTGAACTTCACAGCCGTTCGCCGCCGCAATTCATCATCTGATTATTGATGCGTGATGAGCGCCGGCGAAGATGCATTGCACATGGTTTCATGCAAACATCCCGCACGGCACCACGCCATGGCAGCATTGGCCTGAGCGTTGCCCGTGGTGCCGTATTGCCGCGACTATCCGCGACTATCCGCGACCATCCCGCCAGAACCCTTGGTGGAAGCGGGTTTCCGCAGAGGATGCTAGTTCAGTCGTGCCGCCGCGATGGTCGCCGCCGCCAGCTGCGCGGCAATTGCCTCAGCATCATCGGCCATGGGGCGCTTGCTGGCGTAGTGACTCAAATCGTCCTGCGCAGCGCGCGGACACTCGAGTCGCGCATACACCACGCCACGATCACGCCGCTCTTCGGGGACATCGGGCAACAGAATGACCAAGCGGTTCATCACGCCAAGCGCCTTGTCGAATTCCTTGGCTTCGAGGTAGATGCCCTTGAGATTGCGCAGCAGGCGCGCCAGAATCTGGCGTGGCGTGGCTGCTTCAAGAAAATCTTCCAGCGGCAAATCCTTGGCGGTGTTGGGGTCGGTAAATTGCGCCAGACGTTCACGCAATTCTTCCTCAGACAATGAACGCCCGCCGGCAAACGGGTCGAGCACCAGCTCACCACCACTGACGCGCACCTTGACCAGAAAATGGCCGGGGAACGAGACGCCTTTGAGTTTCAGCCCAAGCCGCTGACCAATCTCCAGATACAAAATCGACAAGGTGATTGGTATGCCGGTCTTGCGCTCAATCACATCATTCAAAAAGCTGTTGCGCGGATCGTAGAAGGAGTCCGCATTGCCTGCGAAACCGAGCTCGGTGAACAGATAATTGTTCAGTGCCACCAGACGGTGGGTCACCGAAAAATCGGCCGGCAGGCGGTTGCGCAGTTTCGCAGCGAGCGCTTCGAGCGTGTCAAGCTGGCTGCGAATGTCGAGATCAGGATAGGTGTCCTGCGCGCACAACAGCGCGGCCTCGGCCAGATCAATTTTTACGCGCTCCGGCGCGACGGCGTCGCGAAAGCGCTGCAAAGGTTCGTTCGCCAAGCCCAACGTTCCTGTCTAGACGTTTCTTTTGAAATCGCGGATGCGAAAACCGGCCAGTCCCAAGACGCAAAAATACACCATTGCGCCGGCGCTGACAATCCCCGCCAAAGCGGCCACCCGTTGCCACGGGGCCACTTGCAACGCGAGCCAACGCGCGGCACCTGGATCCATCGCCCACAGCGCCGCACCCATTGCAGCCAGCGCAAGCGCCACCTTGAGCCCAAACAAGGCCCAGCCAGGTTGCGCCACATAGTTTCCGGCGCGTTGCAAACCGCGCCACAGCAAAAACGCGTTGACGCAGGCACCCAAGCCTAACGCCAGTGCAAGACCTGCATGCTGGAGGGTACTGACAAAGGCAAGATTCATCGCCTGCGTAAGAACCAGCGTAAACACCGCTATCTTTACCGGTGTGCGAATGTCGCCGCGCGCATAAAACCCGGGCGCAAGCACCTTCACCAGAATCAGGCCGATCAAACCGACCGCGTAAGCGATCAGCGCAATGCGGGTTTGTTCGACGTCGTGCGCGGCAAATGCACCGTAGTGATACAGCGTGCTCACCAGCGGCGTCGCCAGCATCGCCAGCCCAAACGCAGCGGGCAAGGCTAACAAAAATGTGAGCCGCAACCCCCAATCAAGTAGTTGCGAGAACTCGTTTCGACCCGCTGCGCGCGCTGCGGCCTGTACCGCCAACTCGCCCGCGGCAAGTGGCACGCTCTGACCCTCAGGCGTGACCGCGGACGCAGCGGCCGCTGCCTTCGAGAGGCTTGGCAGCAATATCGTGCCAAGCGCAACGCCGAGCATGCCCGCCGGAAACTCCATCAGGCGGTCCGCGTAATACAGCCACGACACACTGCCACTGACCAGGAACGAGGCGATGATGGTGTTGATCAACAAGCTGATCTGCGCGACCGACACACCGAATAGCGCCGGCCCCATCTGGCGCAGGATGCGGCGCACGCCCTGATGCTGCCAGTCAAATCGAAAACGCGGCGTCATGCCGATCCGTCGCAGCGCCGGCCATTGAAACGCCAACTGCACCGCGCCACCGATGAGCACCGCCCAGGCCAGCGCCATGACCGGCGGCTCGACATGGGGCGCAAGCCACAGCGCGCAAGCGATGAAAGAGAGATTGAGCAGCACCGGGGTAAAGGCAGGCACCGAAAATCGCCCCCAGGTGTTGAGCACTGCGCCTGCAAATGCGGTGAGCGAAATAAACAGAATGTAGGGAAAGGTGAGCTTCAGCATCGCCACCGTCATCGCAAATTTCGGCGCATCTGCGGCGAAGCCCGGCGCACTGGCATAAATGATCAACGGCGCCGCCACCACGCCCACAACGGTGGTGATGGCCAGCAGCAGTGTCAGCATGCCGAAAGTGTGATCGATCAGGGAACGGGTTTCCGCATCGCACCCCGCGCCGTCACCCGTATTGTCAGCCGCGTTTTTGGTCTGGGCCAGAATCGGCACGAACGCTTGCGAGAACGCGCCCTCGGCAAACAAGCGCCGCAGCAGATTGGGAATGCGAAACGCAACGAAGAACGCGTCGGTATAGAGACTGGCACCAAACGCGCGTGCAATCAAAAACTCGCGGGCGAGGCCGGTGATGCGCGACAGCAGCGTAAAGCCACTGACTTTTGCGAGAGCGCCCAGGAGGTTCACAGAGAGGGAGTATAACGGCCACAATGCGCGCGAATCATGCCCGCAACCGGGCAACGCAACGATTATTTCGACTCGCAGCCAAACCGGCTCTCCAGGCTGCCTGCCGGCACACCGCAGCGGGCCGTCGAGACCGGCAAAGCCTTGTCACCCGTTCTGGGGCCGGGCCGGCGAAAAGTGTTCACCGGACCCGCGCCAAGGCAACGTGGCACGATAAATTTGCCAATAAGCCCTTGAATTTGCTATAATCGTTGATTACCCGACTTTAATTCACCCCTTCCACTCATTCCAACATTTTTTTGAGTATTCATGGCTACCGGACAAAAAGCAAAGCAAAAGATCGTGCGCCTGGCCTCAGGCCGCAAGCGCGCACGTCAAGGACTGAAAGAGAACGCACGCAATTCCAGCCTGCGCTCCAAACTGCGCACCGCCATCAAGGCCGTGCGCAAGGCCGTAACCGGCGGTGACAAGAAGGCTGCTACCGACACTTTCAAGACCGCCCAAAGCGTGATTGACAGCATCGCCGACAAGCGCATTGTTCACAAGAACAAGGCGTCGCGCGACAAGAGCCGCTTGGCCGCAGCCGTCAAGGCCATGGCCTGATTGCCTCATCGTCATGAAAAATGCCGCCTTCGGGCGGCATTTTTTTGGCCCGTGAATCCGGCCGAATCCGTCTTTCTGCCCGCAAGTCTATGACGTCGCCGCGTCACCATCTTCACTGTCGTCACGCTCCTTGATGCGCCCCGGACGCGATTTCAGATCGTTGTCCTTGGCGAAGTTGACGAGAAAGCTATGGGCCATCGGTTCCATCTCCTTCAAGCGCACGTCCACCACCACGCAGCGCACGCCAGCCGAGGTAATGGGGAAACAGTAAGGCGAGTACCCCAGCCGCCCATCGCCACCAAACGAGGACATGCAACCGGCCAGGCGTTCTGCCCAGTCGCTTGGGCGAAATGTCTTGCCGTCCTGGGTTGTGCCCATGATGACGAACTCGAGGGATTCCGCGGCCATGTCAGAGAGGGGTGGCTTGTTTGGGCTGGAGACGAGATCGATCCCGTTGCAAGAGCAAAAGGCGGGCCGGAATTGACGGCACGGCGAACACGCGCGAATTGTAGTCCAAGGCCTCCCGCTATTCGTGTACGACGCGTTGCGCCGCAATCGCCTCCGGGGCGACGGGTAAAATTGAGGTCAGATCATTTCACCTCTCCATTCCATGAAATCCGTTGCCGTCTTTTGCGGTTCCAACACTGGCACCAATCCGGTCTACCGTGAAGCGGCGCAACTGGCCGGCCGCACCATTGCCGGGCGTGGACTCACGTTGGTGTACGGTGGCGGCCATCGTGGCCTGATGGGCGCCGTCGCCGACGCCGCGCTTGAGGCCGGCGGGAACGTGCACGGCGTCATCACCGGTTACCTCAAGGATCGCGAGCTGATGCATTCGCGTATCCAGACTTGCGAAGTAGTCGACACCATGGCCGAACGCAAACACCGCTTCGCCGAGCTGTGCGACGCATTTCTGGTGCTGCCGGGGGGCATCGGCACGATTGAAGAAACCGGCGACATGTGGAGCCGCGCGCAACTCGGCGGCATGAAGAAGCCGATCGGCATCGTCAACACCAATGGCTTCTACGACCCGTTCCTCGCACAAGTTGACCGCATGATCGCCGACGGCTTCCTGCCCATGCAACAGAAAGAGTGGCTGTTCGTGAGCCAGGATGTCGGCGCGACGCTCGATGCGCTGGCGCGCTACGAGCCCACCGAAGTGTCCAAGTGGATCTGAGCGCGTGACCTTCGGCATTTTGTACCCGTTCGCGCGCAGCGCGATGTTTCGCCTGGACCCGGAAGATGCGCATGCGTTGACCATGAGGAGTCTCAACGCGCTGGCGGCCACCGGCACCACGCGCCTGATCGCGCCGGCCATCAAGGCGGATCCGCGCACCGTGATGGGTATCACCTTCCCCAATCCGGTCGGGCTGGCCGCCGGTGCCGACAAAAACGGCGAATGCATCAAGGGCTTCGGTGCACTTGGTTTCGGCTTCATCGAACTCGGTGGCGTGACGCCGCGCCCGCAGCCGGGCAACCCCAAACCGCGCGTATTCCGCTTGCCCAAGGCGCGCGGCATCATCAATCGTCTCGGCTTCAACAATCTCGGCGTCGACTTTCTGGTGGAGCGCATGAAGGAAGCGCACCACAAGGGCATTGTTGGCGTCAATCTCGGCAAGAATCTCGACACCCCGCTCGACACCGCTGTGGAAGACTACGCCCACTGCTACGTCAAGACCTACCCGCACGTGCAATTCGCCACCATCAATGTATCGTCACCCAACACCAAAAACCTGCGCCAATTGCAGAACGAGGACGAACTCACCGGCATCATGAAGCGCATGAAACGTGAACAAGTGCGCCTGTCAGACCGCCACGGCAAGTACGTGCCGATCCTGCTCAAGATCGCCCCCGACCTCGAAGATGCGCAGATCGAAGCAGTCGCGCGGCTGCTGGCAAAACACCAGATGGATGGCGTGATCGCCACCAACTCCACGATCGCGCGTGATGCCGTGCAAGGCCAAACCCATGCTGATGAAGCCGGCGGCCTCTCGGGAGCGCCGGTGTTCGAGCCCTCCAATCGCGTCATCCGCCAGCTCGCACATCATCTCGACGGCGCCTTGCCGATCATCGGCGTCGGCGGCATCATGTCGGGCAAGGATGCCCAGGCCAAGATCGATGCCGGGGCCAGTCTGGTGCAGTTTTATACAGGACTGATTTATCGCGGCCCCGGCCTGATCTCAGAAGTCGCGGCGGCCCTGCGGCGGCCATGATCGTCGGCGTCCCGCGCGAGGTCAAGGACGGCGAATATCGCGTCGGCCTCACGCCTGAAGGTGTCGCCGAACTGATCCGCACCGGGCAGGAAGTGCGGATCGAGCGCGGTGCCGGTGCCGGCGTGGGCTTCGACGATGCACACTATGCCGCAGCGGGGGCCCGCATCGTCGCCGATCCGGGCGCGGTCTACGCTGCCGACCTGGTCGTCAAGGTCA
>JANLTL010000288.1:0-12058 GCA_031362905.1 Burkholderiales bacterium
GCAGCATCATCAACATGTCGTCGATTGCCTCCAGCCTGAAGGGCCTGCCCAATCGCTTCGTCTATGGCGCGACCAAGGCGGCGGTGATCGGGCTGACCAAGGCTATCGCGGCGGACTGCGTGAAACAGGGAATCCGCTGCAATGCGCTCTGCCCGGGCACCGTGGAAACGCCTTCACTGCAGGGACGTATCAACGCCTTTGCCGACCCGGTGCAGGCACGCAAGGACTTCATCAACCGCCAGCCGATGGGGCGCTTGGCGACGGCGGACGAGATTGCACCGCTGGTGGTCTATTTGGCGTCCGATGAATCGGTGTTTTGCACCGGCAACGCCTACTCGTGCGATGGTGGCATGACCATCTGACCCGCTTGACTCTTCCGAACACCCACTGACTCACCTCTCAAAAGGAACATCATGAAACTTTTGCGTTACGGCCCCTCTGGCAAGGAAAGACCCGGCATACTCGACAAGGCCGGCAACATCCGCGACCTGTCCAAAGTCATCAAGGAAATTGGCTGGGCGGAGATTTCACCCGCCGGTCTCAAAAAGCTTGCGAAGATCAAGCCCGAGTCGCTGCCGCTGGTCAAGGGCAATCCACGTCTGGGCGTGCCTTACACCGGCATTTCCAAATTCATCGCCGTCGGTCTGAACTACTCAGACCACGCCAAAGAAACCAGTATGCCGATCCCGAGCGAGCCGATCCTTTTCAACAAATGGACCACCTCGATTTGCGGCCCGAATGACGACACCATCGTCCCCTTGGGTTCGACGCAGCTCGATTGGGAAGTCGAGATCGCGATCGTCATCGGCACCAAGTGCAAGGAGATCAAGGAAGCCGACGCCGGCAAATACATTGCCGGTTATTGCGTCGTCAACGACGTTTCCGAGCGCCACTTCCAGTTGCAGCGCGGCAGTCAGTGGGATCGTGGCAAGGGCTGCGACACCTTCGGCCCGATCGGCCCGTACCTGGTGACGCAGGATGAAGTCGGCGACGAGCAAAACCTCGACATGTGGCTCAAGGTCAACGGCGCCATGATGCAGGCCGGCAATACCAAGACCATGATCTTTTCGAGCAAGAACATCGTCGCCTATTGCAGCCAGTACATGACGCTCAACCCCGGCGACATCATCACCACCGGCACACCGCCCGGCGTCGGCATCGGCAAAAAGCCCAATCCGATTTTCCTCAAGGCCGGCGACGTGGTTGAGTTGGGCATCGAGAAGCTGGGCAACCAGCGCCAGGTGATCAAGGCGCATCCCTGAAACACCCGTTACACGCAACACGCCGTTCCATCACACCTCAAGGAGGAGACAAGCATGCAACGCAGAACATTGGTCAAACTGGGTGCCGCCGTACTGGCGGCCATCGGCATCGGCGCAGCGTCCAGCGCCGCCCAGGCGCAAAACTACCCGAACCGCCCCATTACCCTGGTGGTGCCGTGGGGCGCCGGTGGCGGCACCGACGCCACCGCACGCATTTTCGGCACGCTGCTGGAGAAGGAACTGGGCCAGCCGGTCAACGTGGTCAACCGTACTGGCGGCAACGGCGTGGTCGGCCATCAGGCTATTTCCGGCGCGACGGCTGACGGCTACACGCTTGGCATGATCACCGTGGAAATCACCATGATGCGTCACGCCGGTCTGACCCAGCTCTCGCACAATGACTACACGCCGCTGGCGCTGGTCAACATCGACCCGGCCGGCGTCATCGTCAAGGCCGAGTCGTCGTACAAGACCCTCGACGATTTGCTCAAGGCAGTCAAGGCCAACCCCGGCAAGTTCAAGGCATCGGGCACTGGCCAAGGCGGCATCTGGCACCTCGCACTGGCGGGCATGCTGTCAAGCGTCTCACTTGACCCTGGCGCCGTGCCGTGGGTACCGTCGAACGGCGCGGCCCCGGCGATGCAGGACCTCGCTGCCGGTGGCATCGAGTTCGTCACCTGCTCGCTGCCCGAGGCGCGCTCGTTGATCGATGCCGGCAAGGCGCGTCCGCTCGCGGTGATGGCGAGCCAGCCGTCTGGCCTCTACCCGAACGTGCCGACACTCAAGGCTGCCGCCAACAGTAACTGGACCATCGGTGCCTGGCGCGGTCTGGCCGGCCCCAAAGGCTTGCCGGCAGACGTGCAAGCCAAACTGGCCCCCGCGATCAAGAAGATCTACGACAGCAAGGAGTACAAGGACTTCATGTCGCAGCGCGGCTTTGGCGTGATCTATGCCGACGCAAAAGGCTTTGGCGACTTCATGTCCAAAGGCGACACCGACATGGCGACCGTCATGAAGGCGCTGGGTTTGGCCAAGTAATTAGTCGGCAAGCACTGCTGGCGTGCCGTGCGGAGGCCGCACCGCGCCTGGCAATACTCCGTAAACCGTTGTCCACCAACGGTTTACGGCCTTTTGCCGCAAGCTCATTCTGATTGGCAATCCGTGAAAATCAATGACACCATCTCGGGTGCGGCGATTGCCGCGCTCGGCCTGACGATCCTGATCCATGTGCAGGCGTTTCCGGCAATGCCGGGTCAAAAGGTCGGGCCGGCGATGTTTCCCGGCCTGCTCGCAGTCGGCCTCTTGATCTGCGCTGCCGGCGTGATCTGGCGCGGCCTGAAGACGATCAAGATCGAGGGCTGGGTGGCATGGCCAGAGTGGATCAAACAACATCGCATCGCGGCCGGCTTTTTCCTGATCCCGGTGGTGTTGATCGTGTATGCGGCGGTCTCGGAGAAGCTTGGCTTCCTGCCCACCGGCATCGCGTTCCTGTTCAGTCTGTGCTGGGTGTTTGGCGTGCGGCCGTTGATGGCCTTCGTAGTCGCGGTGGCCGGCACGCTGGTGATCCACACCATTTTTTACAAGCTGCTCAAAGTACCCCTGCCCTGGGGCATCCTGAGCGGCTTCGTCTGGTGAGAGAAGGGTAAACGCCATGCTCGCAAACGTTTACGCCGCTTTTGGCCAGGTGTTCGATCCCTACGTGTTGATGGTCATTCTCTTCTCGTCGATCTTCGGCTTGTTCGTCGGCGCGGTGCCTGGCCTCACGGCCACCATGGCCACGGCCCTGCTGGTGCCGGTGACCTTCTTCATGCCGCCGGTGCCGGCGATCGCCTGCATTGTCACGGCCACTGCCATGGCCATTTTTTCAGGCGACATTCCCGGCTGCCTGCTGCGCATTCCCGGCACGCCGGCGTCGGCTGCCTACACCGACGAGGCCTATACGATGACCAAGAACGGCCAGGCCGAAGTGGCGCTCGGCGCCGGCCTGGTGTTCTCGGCCATGGGCGGCCTGTTCGGCACGGCGGTGCTGGTTACGGCTGCGCCGGCGCTGGCCGAGATTGCCCTCAAGTTTTCATCGTTCGAATATTTCTGGCTGGTGCTGCTCGGCATCACTTGCGCGATCTTCATTGCCTCGGAAAACCCCTTGAAGGGTTTTGTGTCGCTGCTGATCGGGCTGTTGATCGCCTGTGTCGGCGTCGGCAACCCTGCCGGGTTCCCGCGCTTCACTTTCGGTGATGCCAATTTGCTCGGCGGTATTTCACTGGTGCCGATGATGGTCGGCATGTTCGCGGTGTCCGAAGTATTGCGCTACGCCCTCACGGCCAACCAGCCGATGCTGGTGGTGCAGGACAAGATCGGCAATGTGTTCAAGGGCATGTGGGCCCTGACGGTCAAGTATCCCCTGCAGATCCTGCGCGGCAGCGTGCTCGGGACCATTGTCGGCGCCCTGCCCGGCGCCGGCGCCGACATCGCCGCCTGGATGAGCTATGGCATGAGCAAGCGTTTTTCCAAGGAGCCGGAGAAGTTCGGCACGGGTCATGTGGAAGGCATCGTCGAGTCGGGCGCGGCCAACAATTCGGCGCTGGCCGGCGCATGGATTCCGGCGCTGGTGTTCGGCATTCCCGGCGATTCGATCACGGCAATCGTGATCGGCGTGCTCTACATGAAAAACCTCAACCCCGGCCCGACCATTTTCATCAACAACCCGGTGGCGGTGTATTCGGTGTTCCTGGTGTTCATCCTCGCCAACCTGTTGATGATTCCGCTCGGCTTTTTAACTATCAAGGTCGCGAAAAAGATTTTGCGGGTCCCGCGCAATATCCTGATGCCCATGATCCTGCTGTTCTGCGTGGTCGGCAGCTATGCCATCAACAATAGCGTGTTCGATGTCGGCGTGATGCTCGCCTTCGGGCTGTTTGCGTATTTGATGGAAGAGAACGGCTACCCGGTCGCACCGGTGATTCTCGGCGTGGTGCTGGGCGGCATGCTCGAAGAAAACTTCATTACCTCGATGATCAAATCGGATGGCCGGCTCATGGCATTTTTTGAGCGTCCGATCGCCGCTGGCCTGGGCGTGATGACGATTCTGGTGTGGCTCGCGCCGGTTGCGATACGCTTGCTGCGAAGCAGAAGATCGACAGCGTGAGCCAGCCTGCCCGCTGACGCATAAAATGGCGTCGCCGCTTTTGACCTTCATGACCTCAGACGATTGCCCGTGAAGCCCGACGGCATACCCGGCCGCATCATCAAGAATGGCTTGCACCAACGGTTTCAACGATATCCCCGGTTTCCACCCACCTGTCCTTTGATCCATACGCAACCACCATGTCCAAACCTGACCTGCTGTTGATGGCCCCGATCTACCCGCCCACGATGGCGCAACTTGATGCTGCCTACACCATGCATCGCTACTGGGAGGCGCAAGACAAGCCCGCCCTGCTGGCCAGGCTCAAGGACGGTTGCGTTGCCGCCGCGACGTCAGGCTCGTCGGGGATCAGCGCCGATGAAATCCGGGCGTTGCCGAAACTGAAAATCGTTTCGTGCTTCGGTGTCGGCTATGACGGCGTGGACACCGCCGCCGCCAAGGCCGCCGGCATCAAGGTCACCAACACGCCTGACGTGCTCAACGAGTGCGTGGCCGATACCTCGATGATGCTGGTGCTGGCGACCGTGCGCCGCGCCGTGTTCAACGACCGCTATGTGCGTGAAGGTAAATGGGCCAAGGGCAATGCACCACTCACCGACAAGGTGTGGGGCGAGACGCTCGGCATCGTGGGTCTGGGCCGCATCGGCAAGGCAATCGCGAAGCGTGCCGAGGGCTTCGGCATGAAGATCGTGTACCACGGCCGCCACAAACAGGCCGGCGTGCCCTATGAGTACTTTGCCGACCTCAAGGAAATGGCCAAGGCAGTGCGCGTCCTGCTGCTGATCCTCCCGGGCGGCAAGGCAACCGAGAAAATGGTCGACGCCGACGTGCTCGCCGCACTCGGCAAGAAAGGTTACCTGGTCAATGTGTCGCGCGGCTCAAACGTCGACGAGGCCGCCGTGCTCAAGGCGCTGCAGGAGGGCAGCATCGGCGGCGCCGGGCTCGACGTGTTTGTCGATGAGCCGCGCATGTCGGAAGAATTTTTCAAACTCGACAATGTGGTGCTGCAGCCGCACGTCGGCAGCGGCACCGTCTCGACGCGAACCGCCATGGGCCAGCTGGTGGTCGACAACCTTGCCGCGTGGTTTGCCGGCAAACCGCTGCTCACCGAAGTGCCCGAGACGCGCGGCTGAGCCGGATCCGTCAGCGAGCAAGCGGCATGAACCCGACGCGTCGCACCGGCCTCAAAGCCGCTCTGGGAGCGGCTCTCCTGCCTTCGTTTGCACACGACGCGTGGTCGCAGGAGTGGCCCGCCAAACCGGTGCGCATCATTGCACCGTTTCCCGCCGGTGGCACCACCGATATTTTCGGACGCTTGCTGACCCAGCATTTTTCGGAGCAGTTCAAACAAAGCTTCGTACTTGAGAACAAGGCCGGTGCGGGCGGCGTGATCGGCTCGGATATCGCGGCCAAGGCCATGCCCGACGGCACCACGCTCCTGATCTCCGGTATCGCCTCGCACGTGATTGCGCCGGCGGTATCGAAAACGCCCTATCACCCGCTTGATTCGTTCAGCCACATCGCCCTGCTCGGCGGGCCACCGAGCGTGCTCGCCGTGCACGCCGACGTGCCGGCCAGGACCATGCGCGAGTTTGTCGCCTGGGCGAAGACCGAGACCAAGGGGGTCAGCTGGGGATCATCGGGCACCGGCACGCACGCCCATCTGGTCGGCGAGCTGTTGCGTGAAGCGACCCAGCTGAACATGGTGCACATCGCTTACAAGGGCGGCGCCCCGGCCATGGCCGATCTGATCGGCAAGCAGATTCCCGCAACCGTTACGGCGCTCTCGTCAGCCCTGCCCCATTTGCGCACTGGCCGGATTCGCGCCATTGCCACTACCGCGTCCGCACGCGTGGCGGAGTTGCCCGAGGTGGCCACCTTCGCTGAAGCCGGTTATCCGCAATTGACCGCCACCACCTGGTTTTCGCTCTCGGCACCGCCGGGCATGCCGGCCGCGCTGGTGGCGCAAATCAATCTGGAAACGCGGCGCGCGCTGCGCGCCCCGAAGATCCGCGAACGCCTGCTGGCCGAAGGCATCGAGCCCGGGGACCTCGATGCCGCCGCGTTCACACAATATGTGCGCAGCGAAATCGCACGCTGGACCCCGCTCGCCAAGGCAGCCCAAACACCCACCTGATCACACTCTTCGCAAGCTCGCATCATGGCCATGACGCCGCAACAAAACGATGACTTGGTCCGCACCGGCCCCGGCACCCTGATGGGCGACCTGCTGCGCCGCTATTGGGTTCCTGCACTGCACGATTGGGAATTGCCCGCACCCGACTGCGCGCCGGTGCGCGTACAACTGCTCGGCGAAAAACTGATCGCCTTCAAGGACACGCAAGGCCGCCTCGGCCTGATCGACGAATTCTGCGCGCACCGCGGCGTCTCGCTCTGGTTCGGCCGCAATGAAGACAGCGGCTTGCGTTGCCCCTACCACGGCTGGAAATACGACTTCCAGGGCCAGTGCGTCGACCTGCCGTCCGAGCTGCCCGAGAGCGGCATGGCGCAACGCATCAAGATGAAGTCCTACCCGTGCATCGAGCACGGCGGCGTGATCTGGACCTACATGGGCCCGCCCGATTTGCAACCTGAACCTCCAGGCCTCGAATGGACGCTGGTCAAAGACAGCCAGCGCTTTGTCACCAAACGCATCCAGGAATGCAACTACTTGCAGGCGCTGGAGGGCGGCATCGACTCGTCGCACGTGTCCTTCCTGCACTCGGGCGCCCTCAAGCGCGACCCGCTGTTCACCGGCAGCAAAGGCAATCTCTACAACGAGCACGACAAGATGCCGCTGTTCGAGGTCGAGGAGTTCGACGGCGGCCTCCTGATCGGCGCGCGCCGCAACGCCGATGCCGGCCGTTACTACTGGCGCATCACGCCGTGGATCATGCCCTGGCACAGCATCATTCCGCCGCGCGCCGGCCATCCGCTCGGCGCGCATGTCTGGGTGCCGATTGATGATGAAAACTGCTGGGCCTGGTCGATCAACTACCATCCGAAACGCGACCTGACTGAGACCGACGTGTCTGTGATGAAAAACGGCGCCGGCATCCATGTCAAATACATCCCTGGCACATTCATCCCACTCGCCAACAGACACAACGATTATTTGATGGACCGCGCCGGGCAAAAAAGCGGGCTCACCTACAGCGGCGTGGAAGGCATCGGCATGCAGGATGCGTCATTGCAGGAAAGCATGGGCGCGATCCAGGACCGCACTAAAGAGAACCTCGTCTCCACCGACAACGGCATCATCATGACGCGCCGCGCCTTGCTCAAAGCCGCGAGGGCCAACCGCGAAGGCAAACCTCTGCCGGGCCTCACCCAAGCCACGCAACGCGTGCGTTCCTGCTCCATCGAGTTGCCGACCGACCAGAAGTACAAGGATGGCGCGCGGCATGGGCTGTTCCTGGAACTGGGTACCGACCCGGTGAGCGTATGACAGCGTTGCCACGCGTCGCCATCGCTCTCGGCGACCCGGCCGGCATCGGCCCCGAGATCGCCCTCAAGGCTGCGCTGGATGCGCGTGTCATTGCGATGGCGCGTCCCGTGCTCGTCGGCGATTTCTCCGCTCTTGCAGAACACGCAAAGCGCTGCGGTCTGCCAATGCCCATCGACACCTTCACCAGCGCGGCCGAAGTCCAATGGCGCCCCGGCCGCATCCCATTCATCGTCCGCAGCCACTTCGACCAAGCCCCCCTCGAGATCGGCCAGATCCGCCCGCAACATGGCTTGGCTGCGCTAGACTCAGCCGGCACTGCGATCCGCGCCGCACTCGACGGCCACGTTGACGCAGTCGTCGCCGCCCCGCAAACCGAACTCGCCATCAAGCAGGCCGGCGTCGAATTCGACGGCTACCCCAGCTTCGTCGCACGCAGCACCAACACGCCAATCGACGACGCCTTCCTCATGCTCTGCTTCGGCAACGGCGGCGTCGAGACGCGCATCGTTCACACCACGTTGCATGTCGGCCTCAAACGCGCCATCGACCTCATCACCCCGGCACGCGTCGGCCGCGTCATCCAGGCCGCACACGACACGCTCAAGCGCCTTGGCATCGCCCACCCGAAAATAGCCGTCTCCGGCCTCAACCCGCATGCGGGCGAAGCCGGCATGTTCGGCATTGAGGAACAAACCACCATTGGCCCCGCGATTCAAGCCGCGCAAGCCGCGGGCATCCAGGCAGATGGCCCGTTCGGCGCGGACACCATGTTTGCCAAGTCCGGCTACGACGCCTTCATCGTCATGGTGCACGACCAAGGACACATCACGGCGAAGCTGCTGGCTCCCAACCGCACGGCGGGCCTCACGATCGGCACGCCAATTTTGTTTTCATCAGTGGCGCATGGCAGTGCGCTCGATATCGCGGGACAGAACAAGGCGCAGGCTGGGGCGATTGTTGAGGCCGTTATGCGGCTTGTGGGTGCGGGCAAGTAGGGAAATGCGCGAAAGTTGAAAATTCTTCAAAGCACGCTGCGCTTAAGTCCATTCCAGAGCGACACCGTGATCGCGACACGCCGGTGGCCCCAGAGCGCAATTTGCAATGAATGTCGTGCGCCGCTTCGTCAAGCGACTGGGAAAACCACGCGGCACCGGGAGAGTCTGGCCTGGTGAGCCAGCTCGCGGCCAGCAACGGCCCCCCCATCAGCGCGAGCGCACCTCGGGGTTGACGCGGCAGTCGAGCACCAGCGGCGTGTCCTTGGGCGCTGCCAACCAGCCCTCGAGCACGCGCAGGTCCTGGGTCGAGCGCACCGTCGCCGCCTGCGCGCCCAGCGCGCGGGCGACGGCTTCAAACGGCGGGGCGGCAATCTGCGCCTGGCTGGTATCCATGCCGAGGTCCGAGAGCACATTGACTTCCGCGCCCAGTGCAGCGTCGTTGCTGACCACCACCAGCAGCGGCAGGCGCAGGCGCACTGCGGTCTCGAGATCGCCCAGCGACATCATCATGGCAGCGTCGCCGACACACACCACCACCAGCTCGCCCGGGCGCGCGACCGCAGCGCCAATGCCCGCACCCATTGCCAGGCCGATCGAGCCGGCTTCAACCGCCTGCATGAAATTGCGCGACGCCGCGACACGCAAATTGCGAATCGCGAAGCGCGCGTGCTGACCACCATCGATGCACAGGATGCGTCCGGCCGGCAAGATCCGGTTCAGTGCCAGCATGAGGGTGCGCGGATCGATCAGATCCCTGGTGCTGCGATCGACGTGGTCGGCCTCGGGCACAAAGGACGTGATCGCGGCCCGCACCTCGGGCGTACGAAAGCCTGCAGCGGCATGGCCACGCCGCCCCAGCTCCGCGATCAGCGCCTCGGCCACGCCTCGTGCGTCGCCCGCGATGCCAAGGTCAATGTCGACGAAGCGGCCGAGCGCTTCCGGGTCAGCATCGACCTGAATCACGTGGGCGCGCGGAAACAGCGTGTTGTTGTAGGTGGTCCACAAGTTCAGGGTCGCGCCGAAAACGAGCACGCAATCGGCCTGCGGGATCAGGTCCGAGGCGAGCGCGCTGGCATAGGTGCCGCACACGCCGATATCGTAGGGATCACCGTCAAACAAGGCGGCGCCCGGCAGGCTGGTGGCCAGCAATGCGCCGGTAAGCTCGCCCAGGCGCCGCAATGCAGGCCCCGCACCGCTACTGATCGCGCCGCGACCGGCGAGGATCAACGGGCGGTTGACCGCCCAGGTTTCCTGCAGCAGGTCGGCGAGCGCCGCGATCGACGGGGCGTCGGGGGTAGCTGCCGGAGACGCATGCGCGCCCGGCGCGGCTGCGACGACAGGTGCGATCTTCTCGAGCAACAGTTGGCGGCCCAGCACCAGCACCTCCGTGCCGCCCGCGCCAAGCGCCAGAGCTGATTGTGTGGCAGCGGGTGCCAAGGCGCCCTGCAGGGGCTTGACCACCGGGATGCCGAGCAGTTCGAGCGCCCGCGCCTGCGGAAACTGCTTGAGCCAACCGACAGCTGAAGCCTTGCGCACGAAGTCGCGCTCGCGATCGTCTTCCGTCGGGCGCCCTGCACCGGCTAGCACCACCACGCGCGAACCGGCGCGGTGCGCAGTGTTGATGGCGGTGAGCGCATTGGAAAATCCGGGACCACCGGTCACGGTGACAAAACCGGTGCGCCCGGTGGCACGCGAATAACCATCGGCCATCGCGGTGGCCTGATTCTCGTGACGCGCCGCGTGGCAGACGATGCCGCGCGCCGCCGCCGACACCACCAGGGGCGCCGTGTCCTCGCCCATTACGCCAAAGATGCAGGTGACGCCTGCGTCCTTGAGCTGCTGTGCGACAACTTCGTGGACCGGCGCGAGCGTGGTGGTCATGCGCTTGGTTTCCTTTCAGGTGAACAATGCAATGTGCAGCGGAGCAACACACAATGCTAGCGCATGGGGCAAGTCGGGCACGCACCGCAGTGCGATCCACCAGGCGCGTTGCCGTGATCTGTCTGGATCAGGCCATCAGCGCCTGTTGATTGCCGACCGCTATTGTTCGCGCTTCCGGGGCTTGCGGGTGCGCAAGCCCTCTAATGAGAAACTAGCTACCCAGACTGAAACCGGAGCAAATCTGGAGACTGCCCATGCTGCGCTTATTGCCTTGGTTGTTGATCGCATGGCCCCTGCCCGCGCTGATAGCGGGCGCGCTCGGATGGAAAGGCGTCTGGGGCAGCGGCAGCGCGCTGCTCGATTTCCTGATTCCGATACCGGTGGCTGGCGGGGTGCTGCACGTGCCGAGCTTTGTGGTTTGCGGCCTGATTGTGCTCAACATGCCTTCCGTCAGCGACGCAATGGCGGCACGCATGCGCGCGTTTCTGGTCGGCGCCGCAGTGGCCGGCCTGCTGCTGTTGCTGCACCTCGACCAGGTTTACCTCGCGCTGCGGACCAATTCCAGCCTTCCCGGCAGCCTGTGGCAGGAGAATCCGCTCGGCCTGTTTGTATTGAGCGACGCGCTGCTCGCGTTGGCATTCACCGCCATCGCGCCGCAGCGCCCCTGGCTGCGACTCGACATCGCCACGGTGCTGCTGGCGCTGCTTCCGGTGCTCGTTCCGCTCGGCATGACGCTGAAGTATTCGCCGGCAGGCGAGGCCTTCCTGCCGGGGGACTCGCGGCCAGGGCCTGCGAGGGGCGATTTGATTGAAATGGTCTTCACCAGCCTGAACGTCAACGCCCCCGATTTCCGCGCGCGCGCCGAAGCCTGGGCCGCACCGAGGCATCCGCGCCTGTCTGTCGATAGCGACGACACGGCGTTCCTGTTCACCCCCAGCCTCGATGCCGCGCGCCGCTTCGACCCCTCCAAGGCGGCCACGACACTGTGTCTGTATGAAGACGGCACGCCGCCCCGATGGTTGGCAGGCCAGAAATCCAACGAATGCTTCGAATTGCACGTGACCTTCAGCGAACGGTTTTCACAAGCGTATGCCGCCCGGCCGGCAGGGGAACCGCCAGACCTGAAGCACTACATGGCGCGCAAAGGCGTGTGCGCGGGCGTCAAACCGATTCCGCACAGCGGGGACACCGGCGGCCTGGCACTGTCAAGCATGCGAATTTGCAGCAGGCTGGAGGAAGCGCGTGAAAAGTTGCGGATTCAATTTCCGGAAGCGGCTGCTTTGCTGGATGCGCCGCCATGAGTCAGGAGCGAATTGAACCTGCGAAC
>JANLTL010000319.1:0-2464 GCA_031362905.1 Burkholderiales bacterium
CCGACGTTGCCGATCTGCGACAGCGCACAGCCGGCGAGGCCGGCGATGCCGGAGCCCAGGCCGAAGGCCCACATGTCCACGCGGCCGGTGGGCACGCCCACGCAGGAGGCCATGGCGCGATTCTGCGTCACGGCACGCACAAACAAACCCAGCCGGGTGCGCGTGAGCAGCAGCCACATGGCCACCAGCACCACCGCCACGAACGCAATGATCACCAGCAGCACCATGATCTTGGCCAGCACGGCGCCCGACCAGCCTTCGAGCACCTTGTTCAGCACGCCCAGCCCCAGCCCGGCGTACACCGTGCCCGCCAGTTGCCCCACGCCGCCCAGCACCACCACCATGAACGAATCGACGATGTAGCTCTGCCCGAGGTCGGGCCCGACATTGCCGATTTGCGACAGCGCACAACCGGCCAGCCCGGCAATCCCCGAGCCCAGGCCAAAGGCCACGGTATCTATGCGCTTGGTCGGCACTCCCACGCACGAGGCCATGCCGCGATTTTGCGTCACGGCACGCACAAACAGGCCAAGCCGGGTGCGCGTGAGCATCACCCAGATCATGAACAACACAAAGAACGCAAAGCCGATGATCACGATGCGGTTGTAGGGCAACACCACGCCGCTGAGCAGTTCAATGCCGCCGGACATCCACACCGGGTTTTCCACCTGCACATTCTGCGCGCCGAAGATCGAGCGGCAGGCCTGGATCAGCATCAGGCTGATGCCCCAGGTGGCAAGCAGGGTTTCAAGCGGCCGCCCGTAAAGAAAGCGGATCACACTGCGTTCGAGCGCCATGCCCACCAGCGCCGCCACCACAAATGAAATCGGCACCGCTGCGAGCAGATACCAGTCAAACGCACCGGCCATATGGGTCTTGAACAGGTTCTGCACTACATAGGTGGAATAGGCGCCGACCATGATCAGTTCGCCGTGCGCCATGTTGATCACGCCCATCAGGCCGTAGGTGATCGCCAGGCCCAATGCGGCGAGCAACAGGATCGAACCGAGGCTGATGCCGGTGAAGGACTGGCCGAAGCGCTCGCCGGTCGAGAGCTTGCTTTGCACCGCGTCGAGCGAACGCTGCGCGGCGGCGCGGATGTCGGCGTCGGGCTCGACAAAATCGCCGCCCTCACCTTTCGACTTGCGCGCCAGCAGCCCGATCAGCAGGGTTTTGGTCGCCGGGTTGTTGCTCGCGGCCAGCGCCGCGATCGCCGCCATGCGCGCCGGCCTGTCGCCGGAACCGAGCTCGATCGATGCCTGCGTGAGCGCGAGCAGATTCTTGATGTCCGGGTCGGTTTCCTTGGCGACTGCCCGGGCCAGGGCCGGCAACATGCTCTCTTCTGCATTGCTTTGCAGCTCGCGCGCAGCCGTGAGGCGCACGGTCTTGTCCGGCGACGCCAGCTTCAAAGCCGCGATGGCGGTGCTGATTTCCTTGCGCACGCGATTGTTGATGACCACGTCTTCGAGGCCCTCGGGCAGCGGCGCCACCGCCTTGCCGGTCACGACATCGACAGCCCTGCCGTCCTTGACGATCAGGATGATTTTCTTTTCCTGGGAGGCCTGGACCGAATCATCGGCCAGCGCCTGCAACAGTGCAATTGCAGAAGCATCGGCTGAGCCAACAATCTGCGCGAGCGCAGCGAGCTTGTCATCAGCCTCGCCATAAGCCAGTTTTTGTAATTGGTCCGGTGACACCGCCTGGGCGGACGCTGCTGCCAGGCACAGGACAGATTGCAAAAACAGGCGCAACAAAACTCTCACGATGGTCTTTCCATCAATCCTTCATCAGAAAAAACGCGCGAGGCCGGTTCAAACTGAACTGCGGGAGGAGGTCGCAAATCGTGCGGCCCCGCGCGGGTGCTACTGATACGCTGGACTTCGTGCCTGCTTACTTCTTCTCGGGCTCGTCCTTCTTCTTGTCGTTGCCGGCAATGAAGGGGCTCCAGGGTTGCGCCTTGATCGGGCCCTTGGTTTTCCAGACTACGTTGAACTGACCATCGGCCTTGACTTCACCGATCATCACCGGCTTGTGCAGGTGGTGGTTCTTGGCGTCCATGGTGGCAACGAAGCCCGACGGTGCCTTGAAAGTCTGGCCGTTGATGGCGGGGATGATCTTGTCTGTTTCGACAGATTTCGCCTTGGCTGCGGCTTGCGCCCACATGTGCACGCCGATGTAAGTCGCGTCCATCGGATCATTGGTCAAAGGCTTGTCGGCGCCGGGCAGCTTCTTGGCCTTGGCGTAGGCGGCCCACTTCTTCTTGAACTCGTCGTTGGCCGGGTTCTTGACCGACATGAAGTAGTTCCATGCAGCCAGGTGTCCGACCAGGGGTTTGGTATCCACTCCGCGCAACTCTTCTTCACCGACCGAGAAAGCCACCACCGGCACGTCCTTGGCTTTAAGGCCGGCGTTGCCCAGTTCCTTGTAAAACGGCACGTTGGAGTCACCGTTGATGGTCGAGACC
>JANLTL010000325.1:0-13384 GCA_031362905.1 Burkholderiales bacterium
TACTTGGTAAAAAGTCCGAACATGAAGAGCCTGATATGCGCCGCGCCACAGAGGGAAATGGCGCGATTTGCTGAAAAGTTAATCAGTGATTTTACCTTATAATTTGTGCCGTTCCAGACATGTGATTCACGTGTGATTCATGTGCGGCTCGCTCTTGTGCGGGTTGTTTTAGGCAAGTTTGCGAAGCCGCTTGAACCTTTACATCATCTCCGGCTTTTTTCGCCGGCTGGACCAGCAATTTGTCCCCGGTCTGCTCTCTGCTCTCTGCCTCTCTGCTATTGACCCGGCATTCCAAGACATTCCAACCTTCGCTCGCATGGCCCTCGCTCTCAACGACATCAAACGCATTGCGCACCTCGCCCGCATCGAGATTTCGGATGCTGATGCTGCTGCCACGCTCACGTCGCTCGGCGGCGTCTTCGGCTTGATCGAAGAGATGCAGGCGGTCAACACCGATGGCATCGAGCCGATGTCGCATGGCATCGATGTGACGCAGCGTTTGCGTGCAGATGCGGTCACCGAGTCCGACCATCGTGATGCGTATCAGGCACCGGCCGGCGCACGCGTCGAGCGCGGTCTGTATCTGGTGCCGAAGGTAATCGAATAAGGTAAGCGCCCGCGCTGATCGATCTGGCCTTAGACCGGAGAACCGCTCCTGGTGCGGCTCTTCGGCCCATGCCCAGATTGAGACAGACCGTACGCAGCAACTCCATGCACAACGCCACCCTGACCCAATTGTCGAAAGCGCTCGCCACGCGCGCGATCTCCAGCGTTGAATTGACGACGCTGTTTCTCGACCGCATCGACGCGCGCAACCACGAGTTGAATGCCTTCATCACGGTCGATCGCGCAGGCGCGCTCGTCCAGGCTGCTGCTGCCGACGCCCGCCTCGCTGCTGCGCGCGCGACCGGGGCAGCAGGCGCGAACGCGGCGGGGACCTCCCTGACCGGCATTCCGCTCGCCCACAAAGACATTTTTGTCACGCGCAATATCCGCACCACCTGTGCCTCGCACATGCTCGAAAACTACGTCAGCCCGTTTGATGCGCACGTGGTCGAGCAATTCAACGCCGCAGGCGTGGTGACGCTGGGCAAGACCAACATGGACGAGTTTGCGATGGGATCGTCCAACGAGACCTCGTTCTTCGGCAGCGTCAAGAACCCGTGGGATCTGAAGGCCGTTCCCGGTGGCTCGTCGGGCGGCTCGGCCGCAGCGCTTGCTGCACGCCTTGCGCCGATGGCGACCGGCACCGACACCGGCGGATCGATCCGCCAGCCTGCTGCGCTGTGCGGCATCTCCGGCCTCAAGCCCACTTATGGCGTGGTGTCGCGCTACGGCATGATCGCGTTTGCGTCGTCTCTCGACCAGGGCGGGCCGATGGCCAAGTCGGCCGAAGACCTCGCGCTGATGCTCAACGTCATGGCCGGGTTTGATGCGCGCGACTCCACCTCGCTGGAGCGCCCGAAAGAAGATTACACGCGCGCGTTGCAGCCGCGCGATGGCGCTGCGCCCGCCGGGCAAGCCGCATCACAACCTGCATCACAATCCTTGGCAGGCCTGCGCATCGGGATCCCGAAAGAGCATTTCGGCGAGGGCTTGAACGGTGACGTTGCGGTGGCGGTCGAAGCGGCGCTTGGCGAGTACAAAAAACTCGGCGCGACCCTGGTGGACATCACCCTGCCCAACAGCCGTCTCTCGGTGCCGGCCTATTACGTGATCGCGCCGGCTGAAGCCTCGTCCAACCTGTCGCGTTTCGACGGTGTGCGCTACGGCCATCGCGCCGCCGAGTATGGCGACCTGCAAGACATGTACAAGAAGTCACGCGCCGAAGGCTTTGGTGCCGAGGTCAAGCGCCGCATCCTGATCGGCACCTACGTGCTCTCGCACGGCTACTACGACGCCTACTATCTCAAGGCACAAAAGCTGCGCCGCCTGATCGCGCAAGACTTCGCGCGCGCGTTCGAGAGTTGCGACATCATCCTCGGCCCGACCTCGCCTTCAGTCGCGTTCAACCTCGGCGAAAAAGCCGATGACCCGGTCAAGATGTACCTCAACGACATCTACACCATCGCCGCCAATCTCGCCGGGCTGCCTGCCATGTCGATCCCCTGCGGCTTCGGTGCAGGCGCCTTGCCCGTGGGCCTGCACATGGTGGGCAATTATTTTTCTGAAGCGCGCATGCTCGGCGCTGCGCATCAGTACCAGTGTGTGACGGACTGGCATACCATAGCACCCTCCATATAAGCGGGGTGATCACATGGACGCGCTATTGCTTGTCGACCGGGTTAAGCAAACGATATCGCTTGGAGAAAGTCACTTTCGCGAGTTCAAGTCCGCACTGGACGGCCGCCCGGACAACAAACAGCAACGCTCAGAAAAAAGCATTCGATCCGACATTGCAGAGGCATTGGTTTCGTTTGCCAATGCCGACGGCGGCGAATTGCTGATTGGAGTTGAAGACGACGGAACGATTTCCGGCGTTCCGCATGCACCCGGCCAAATTGCGAAAATTCGCAGCATTGGCGATCTGATTCAAGCTGGTGCCCAGCTTCCCATCCAGTCAGAGCAGCAACTTGAGATTGACGGAAAGGTGATTTTGTTTTTTTCCGTGCTCAAAGGAACAACTCAGATCTATCAGTTAAGCGACGGCCGTTGCGTGCGCAGAAAGGATCGCGCAACTCTACCTGCCGCATTTCATGAGATTCAGTTTGAAAGACAGGAAACGCGGTCAAGGGAGTTTGATCGATTGTTCGTTGATGGATCCAGTGTGTCCGATTTGGACGTTGATCTAGTTCGCACGCTCTCAGAGCAGGTGGTTAGGGGCCAGTCGCCCGAGCGGTACTTGCAAACACTTGGCTTGGCTGAGTACGCGGCAGGTGGGCTGCGACTCCGCATGGCAGCGCTCCTGCTTTTCGCGAAAGAAGTGCAGAGATGGCATCCTCGTGTGCAAGTACGCATTCTAAAAGTGAATGGTTCGGAGCTTAAAACCGGAGATCAATACAACGTGGTTAGTGATGAGTTCATCACTGGCAACATCTTCAAACTGCTGACCGAATCTTGGGAACGGCTGCGCGGAGACTTGGCGTCGCGAACGGAATTGGATTCTGACGCAAAATTTGAGCAGCGCTTCGTCTATCCCGAGTTGGCAGCGCGCGAGGCTTTGATTAACGCCATTGCGCACCGTGACTACAGTATTCAGAATGCAATAGAGGTGTGGGTATTTCGCGACCGTATGGAGATCAAGAGTCCTGGAACACTGCTTTCGACTCTAACTGTCGCAGGATTGGAGTCTCTGGAAGGTGCCCATGACTCTCGAAACGTACTCGTCGCAAGAGTGCTGCGCGAAAATAAATACATCCTTGAGCTTGGTGAGGGCATGCGCCGCATTTTTCGCCTCACTGCGGACAGCGATTTGGTGAAACCTAAGCTTTACTCAAACACCACGTCTTTCAGCATCATTCTTTTTCAACAGGCAATCTATAGCCAGACTGAGGAAGCTTGGCTTTCCTTGTTCAAAGAGTTTCAGCCATCCCGTTTGCAAAAACGAATACTTGTTGCGGGGATCAACGGGCAGCCGCTTTCTGCCCGTCAGATTACTCAGGCACTAAATTCGAATGATAGGGATGTGTACGATCAAGAGGTGACGGAGTTACGTAACGCGGGAATTTTGGTAGAGATTCGCAATAACGCAGCGGCGGCAGCACTTGCCCGGCAAAAAAATGTTGCCAAGAAGGTTGTCGAACGATTCAAGGTGCTAACCCCCGACAAGGCAAGGTCGGTAACACCCGACAAAGCGAGGAGGTTATCCTCGGCAGTCTCCTTTTCTATTTTGGAGTCAGCCCCAAAAATCGGAAAACGTCCTCGAATTGACTCTGGGTTGGCGATATATGGCGCGAGCAACTTGATCGACGAAGCCAAAATCAGAGAATGGATTGAACCGATCACCGTTGGTGCAATTGTTCTCGCCCTCGACCGGGTTCATACGCCTCGCATGATGGCCTTTGTCGAAATAAATGATGCGGACGCTCGAAAGATGGCACTCGATCACATGAAATCTCTAATGACGTCTGATCCGCTGCTACAAGGTGCCAAATTGCGGCCAATCCATCAAGAAGGATCTTTGATTTCGCTTCGTCGCACACGCAAACCGGAGCCAGGCGACGGGAGTTGATGTGGCCAAACTCGACAACATTCACACCAAGCTGCTGCAAGCAGCAAGCCTGCTCGATGAAGCCGCGCGCGACATGCGCGAAGGCACGCGCATGCCGCCTGAATATATTGCCAAGATCGGCGCGGCGATGGCCGAGGTGATGATGGTGCGCCACCAGATTTACGTGCTGCGGCCCGATCTGATGCCTGCGTATTTGCGCGGTGCCGACAGCATTGCCGGCGACGAAGTCGATGGTACGTCCGCAGATGCCTCGGGTCGCATTGCAGGTACCGATTCAGGTGACAAATCTGGCGGGACATCGAGCAGCAACGGCAAGGACTCGTCATGAAAAACTGGGAAGTCGTCATCGGTCTTGAGACCCACGCGCAACTCGCCACGCATTCGAAGATATTTTCGGGAAGCTCGATTGCGTTCGGCGCAGCGCCCAATACGCAGGCAAGTCCGGTTGATCTGGCGCTGCCCGGCGTGTTGCCGGTCTTGAACCAGGGCGCGGTCGAGTGCGCGGTGAAGTTTGGCCTCGCGGTCGGCGCCAAGATCGCGGCGCGCTCGGTGTTTGCGCGCAAAAACTACTTCTATCCTGACCTGCCCAAGGGCTATCAGATCAGTCAGTATGAAATCCCCGTGGTGCAAGGCGGCGGTCTGGCGATCATGGTTGATGGCGTCGAAAAGTTTGTCAATCTCACGCGCGCGCACCTCGAAGAAGACGCGGGTAAGTCGCTGCATGAAGACTTTGCAGGCCTTAGCGGCATTGACCTCAACCGCGCCGGCACACCGCTGCTCGAAATCGTTACCGAACCGGAGATGCGCTCCTCCGCAGAAGCCGTGGCCTATGCCAAGACACTGCATTCGCTGGTGACCTGGCTCGGCATTTGCGACGGCAACATGCAGGAAGGCTCATTTCGCTGCGACGCCAACGTCTCGGTGCGTCCGGTGGGACAAAAAGAATTCGGCACCCGCTGCGAGATCAAGAATCTCAACTCGTTCCGCTTCATGGAAAAGGCCATTGAGTACGAAATACGGCGGCAGATCGAGCTGATTGAAGACGGCGGCAGAGTGGTTCAGGAGACGCGCCTGTACGATCCCGACAAGGACGAGACGCGCTCGATGCGCAGTAAGGAAGATGCGATGGATTATCGCTACTTCCCTGACCCCGATTTGTTGCCGCTCGCCATTTCGGAAGAAACGATTGCCGCCATTCGCGCCGCCATGCCCGAGCTGCCGCAGGCGATGCGCGCGCGCTTTGAGGCGCAGTATGGTTTGTCCGCTTACGATGCTGTCACGCTGACGTCCCAACAGGCGCTGGCGCGCTACTTTGAAGCGGTTGTTGGCGCTGGTTCTGATGGCGCCGCCAACGCCAAGCTTGCCGCCAACTGGGTGTTGGGTGATGTCTCAGGCCGTCTCAACGAATCGGGCCTGTCACCCGCCGCTGCACCTGTCACGCCTGCGGCGCTGGCTGCACTGCTCGCCCGCATTAACGACGGCACGATCTCCGGCAAGATTGCCAAGGACGTGTTTGCGCAAATGTGGAGCGAATGCGCGCGTGATCAGGAAGCGGCAGACGTCATCATTGAGGCGCGCGGCTTGAAACAGATTTCCGACACCGGTGCGATTGAAAAAATTGTCGACGACGTGCTCGCCGCGAATCAGAAATCCGTAGACGAGTATCGCGCAGGCAAGGAGAAGGCCTTCAACGCACTGGTGGGGCAGGCAATGAAAGCGAGCCGCGGCAAGGCCAATCCGGCACAGGTCAATGACATCCTGAAGCGCAAACTGGGCTAGGGCGCCCTGCAGCAGGCCAAATGAAACCTGGTGGCACATCACTCTCGTGATCTGCCCTCGCGCAGGGGACGCAATGAGGGGACGCAATGCACAGGGCCGCAAAGCGGCCCTGTTTTTTCACGGCGCTACGTGATTATTTCTTCGCCGCGCGCGAAGCGGGTGCCGACAACTCAAGATAGCGCTTCTTGTCTTCATCAAACTTGACGTTGACCTGGGTGATCTCGTCCCTCTTGGAACGCAGCAAATTGCGCTCGGCGCGCAGCGCCCCCTCGTTTTCGTCCAGCTTGCGTTTGAGTTCGGCCGGCAACTGCTTTTTCTTGAAAAATTCTTCTTCCTGCCGGATCTCCACTTCCTGTTTTTCCAGAAAGGATACGCGGCGCTCGGCGTCCTTCATCTCGCGTTCCACCTGCAGAAGTGCACGCTGGCGCTTCGACTCCAGGTCGTCGAGGTTTTGGTAGGTATTAAGCAGCGCCTTGTCCTTGCGCAATTGCTCACCACGCTTGACCGCTTCCTCTTTCTTCTTCAATTCTTCGGCGTCACGCGCGGCTTCCTGCTCGGCGGTCAACGGCGCCTCGATCTTCTTGACCGTCGTGCCTTGTGTCGAAAGAACCCGCCCTTCACGCCCCTGACATTCGGCAATCGGACGGTCCGAGGTCAATGTTTTGCCGCTCGCGTCCTTGCAGGTATAAATGCGGCTCGCCGCTTGCGCCGCTGCTTCCGGGGCGGCGGCGCCGGCCAACAGCATCACCACGAGGCTGGCGAGCGAGACGGCTAGTTGAGTGCGCATGAAACGAAGTCTCCCCGTGGATCTATTCCTGATGCGATAAGGATGCGCTGCAGCTAGCGCGTACCACGCAACCACTCACACCCCGTAGTCGCGCCGGTAGGCTGCCACCCTGTCGCGGAATTGTAGCAAGCCCGCATCGCCGCCGGTATCCAGGAAGCCCAGCAGATCACCGAGATGACCAATGCAAACAACGGGTACGCGGTAGTCACGGTTGACCTCTTGCACTGCCGAAAGGTTCCCGGTGCCGCGCTCCATGCGGTCGAGCGCGATGGCGACGCCTACGGGTTGGGCCCCGGCCGCATGGATCAGCGCCATTGACTCGCGCACCGACGTGCCGGCCGAGATCACATCGTCGATCACGAGCACGCGCCCGGCAAGGGGCCGCCCGACGATCACACCACCTTCACCATGATCCTTGGCTTCCTTGCGATTGTAGGCAAAAGGCACATCGTGGCCCAGGCGCGCCAGCTCGACAGCCGTCGCAGCGGCCAACACAATGCCCTTGTAGGCCGGGCCAAACAACATGTCGAAGGCCAGACCGGATTCGACGATCGTCTTCGCATAGAATTGGGCGAGTTGCCCGAGCGCGGCGCCATGGTCAAACGCACCGGCGTTGAAAAAGTACGGTGACACCCGCCCGGATTTGAGCTTGAATTCCCCAAAGCCGATCACGCCGGCCTCGACGCAAAAGCGGATAAATTGTTGACGGGTATCGGACATTTTGTCGCGGGCGGTGCCGGGGTCCACAATGTTGAAGGCAAATTCAGAGACAAGCTATCGTGCCAAGAATTATCTCACTCAACTTCAATGGCATTCGCTCGGCAGCGAAAAAGGGCTGCTTCGAATGGCTCGCCACGCAAAAAGTCGACGCCCTGTGCGTGCAGGAACTCAAGGCGCAGGCTCCCGACATGACGGCCGAATTTCTGACTCCTGGCAAACTGCGCGGGCATTTTCATTACGCCCAGAAAAAGGGCTACAGCGGCACCGGCGTCTACGCGCGTGAAGCCGCTAAGAAAGTGCACATCGGCTTCGGTGCCAGGGAGTTTGATGCCGAAGGCCGCTATGTGCAGTGCGACTTTGCAGATTACTCGGTGGTCTCGGTCTACCAACCGTCGGGCTCGTCAGGCGACGAGCGGCAAGCGGCGAAGTTTCGTTTCCTGGATTTGTTTTTGCCGCATCTCAAGAAACTTAAAAAAAGCGGTCGCGAATTCGTGATCTGCGGCGATTTCAATATCGCCCACAAGGAAATTGACCTCAAAAACTGGAAGAGCAATCAGAAAAATTCCGGCTTCCTGCCCGAAGAGCGCGCATGGCTCACCAACCTGTTTGACACCGTAGGCTTTGTTGACGTTTACCGCAAGCTGCATCCAGACGCCACAGCCGAGTGCTACACATGGTGGAGCGCACGCGGTGCCGCGTATGAAAACAATGTGGGATGGCGGCTCGATTACCAGATCGCGACGCCGGGCATCGCCGCGAAAGCGAAACGCGCGTCGGTCTACAAAGAGCAGTATTTCTCGGACCACGCACCGTTGATAATCGATTACATGGCCTGACGATGACGGGAACCTAGAGAACCGCTGAATAAGTCCGTAGAGTACGAAAGTCGCTATTGCAACGTGCTGATTGGCAATGACACTTCGTTTGATAATCCGCGTGTCAGGAACTTATTCAGCGTTTTCCTAGAGTCGCGGCTGGCGGTCGCATCAGCGCATTTACCCCATGAAATCGGGGGCCGGACTAGAACTGAAACGCCAATTCGCGCCGCGCCGCGTGATAACGGCTCTCCAGGTCATCGTGACTGTGCCCACCAAGGTTGATCAGGCAATAGCGGTAACTGCCGAGCCACTTGAACTCGCGCGCCAGTGAGGCGCCGCGCTTGATGTAGACCATGATGCGTGAATCTTCAAAGCGGCGCTCAATCTCGGCCACGCGCGCCAGGGACGGCGCTGATTTGAGCGCTTTTTGCTCAAACGAGCGCAACACAAAACTCGCCGCGTGCTTGTAACGCCCCTGCCGCCGCGCCACCACCGGCGCTTCACCGCGCGCCAGCGCGACCATGCAGTCGTAACTGTTGAACCCGTCCACCTTTTGATACAGATCGGCGAACTGGTAGGCGATGCGCGGGTTGATCTCGATCACCTTGATCGCCCCGGTCGCGGCATCGTAGAAAAACTCGGCGTTGAACATGCCGTGATCAAAACCGAAACCGAGAATCAATTTCTCGGTCAGCGCATGCATGCGCTCCTGCACGTCGGCCGGCAGCCTTGACGGATATTCAAAGCGCTCAAACGCCGAGGTGCCGGGGAACATGACCGAATCGACCACGCCGAACAACGTGACCCGGCCCTCATGCACACAGCCTTCGACCGTCACTTGCGCACCTTCGACGACTTCCTCGGCGACGATGTGATGCACATCGATGGCGAAGCGCATGTAGTCGTCATTGAGCTGGTCTGCGGGCAAAATCAGGCGCTCGAGAATGTGCATCTCGAAGGGCTTGAAGGTCAAATGCTCCTTGAGTTCGGCAAAATCCTTCACCTTGCGAGCGAGGATCGAGAAAGTCGCCTTCACCGGCTTGACGAATAACGGGAAGGGCAGCGTGATGCGCTCGGGTACCGGTTCGCGGTAGTCAAACACTTCAAACTTGATGGAGGCTTCGGGCGCGATGTCGGCGATCAAGCGGCGCGCGTAATACTTGTGCTGCGCGGTCAGCACGGCCGCCGGCGGCGAACCGGGTAGCCCGAGTTTTTTGGCCAGCACGGCGGCGAACATGGCGCCGAACTGCTCTTCGCTGCTGATGATGGCGACGAGCCCCGCATCGCGGTATTTCTTCTGCATTTTTCGGATGAAACGGCGCGCATCGAGCCACATCAGGCGCGCGTTTTCCGGGAACGTGAAGAGGTCGAAACCTTCGTAGAAAAAGCGGTATTGGGTATCGAAGCGGGGGGATTCGAGCTCGGCACGGTCCCACTCATTGGGGAACAGCACCAGAATCGCCGGCAGGTTTTTGTTGCTCAACATCGTCTCCCTTGACTGCTTGTTTGCGACGACACTCCCCTAGAGCACCGCCCGCCTTGTCGCTTAGTTTCACCTCGGGTTCGCCTCGGCGTCACCCAGGTATCCCCGACATACGTATTTTCCCCCGTTGGTGGATTCAACGATAGCGTGCTGCCAAATATTCCGGCGAAGCGCCCAAAAAATACGCCAGCCGCAAGCGCCACATCAAAGCGATCGTGCGCCATACGCCGCGCTGTTCCCAGCGCCGCCCCGAAGTGGTGACTTTGGCCGTCAGGCAGGCTGGCCGGCTCTCGCGCTTGAGCCTTTTGCACATGGCGATGTCTTCCATCAGCGGCTGATCCGGGAATCCACCGGCCGCGTCGAAGGCCGCGCGCGTCATGAACAATGCCTGATCGCCGGTGGCGATGCCGGTCAGGCGCGAACGCAGGTTCATGCACCAGGCGATTACGCGCAGCATGGCGGGTTCACCGCTGATGACCACATCGAACCGGCCCCAGCTCTTTCTGGTCAAAGGATGTCTGCCTGAAACCGTTGGTGGGTGCGGATCCATAAGGCATAGTGCCTCAAGAATGGCTCTGGGAGCCGCTTCTGGCAATGTCGTGTCAGCGTGAAGAAACAGCAGCGCATCGCCGCTTGCCGCCGCGGCCCCGGCATTCATCTGCCGCGCACGACCGCGCGGCGCAGAGATGACCTGATCTGCGAATGGCCGCGCCAGACTCACTGTGGCGTCGCTGCTGCCACCGTCGGCAACGATGATTTCGACCCTGGCCACCGGTGTGCCCGTGGTGCCCATGGCGCCCACAGCATCGCGCCATGCCTGCAGCGGGCGCAAGGCCGCTTCAATGGCACTGGACTCATTGAGTACCGGTACGATGATCGAGAGTTTCAAAGTCGTCGCGGCGAGCGAGCAATGGCCGGCATCAGCATCAACGCTTGACGTCGTTCAGGTTCCAGTCGTAATCAAGAAAGCGGATGTCTGCCTTGCCGTCCGCGATGATCTTTTGCTCTTCCGGCTTGTCGCTCAACAGCTTGGCGTACTTGCCAAAATACTGCTCGCGTGAGGTCACCGGCGCCTGGTCCTTGCCGACACCCTTGTAGCCCGATTGCCAGTCTTCCTTGAACCAGTCGAAGATTTTCGACAGTTCCAGACCGCGCTGCGGGTTATAACGATTGCGCGAGCGATCCGAGATGAAGCGGGTGGCCTGCTCGTCGAGCTGGGCATCGAGCTTGTCGGCCGTGAACGCCTCCTCGCGCAACATCGGGCAGCCAATCGAGGCGCAGTTGACGGCGTAGTGCACGCGCTGCTCGTCGTACACGCCCTTCTTGCGCAGTATCTCGTGCTCCAGCTGATCGAGGAATGCATCCTGCCCCAGCAGCTTGAAAAACTTCTGTTTCCAGGGCGAAGAAAACGCGCCGCCGAGGTCCTTGATCGACTTGAGATCCGGGTATTTGGTGAGGATCAACTGCACCGTGAACGCGTTGTAGGCGTTGATCAAGAATGCCATCTGCTGCGTCTTCGAGAACACCTTGAACTCGGCATCGCTGACTTTGGAGAGCATCTCGGTATAGCTCTTGAGTTGCGCTTCGTCCTGTTTGAAGCCGGCATAACGCACCTGACTGGCCTTGCCGCCCTGGAGCAGGACGACATGCTTTTTGAGCAGCGCGTCCCAGGCCTTGTGAGTGTGGTCGATCTGCGCGAACGCCGGCGCGGCGGGCAACAACAACGCGGCAGCCAGCAAGAGATAGTTGATCGAACGCATCATGTGAGCCTCCGTGGTCAGTGATCAGTGATGTTCGGGTTTATAGGCCGGGGTCTTGTCGCCGAGCAACGCGCCGATGCTGCCAAACACGCCGCCCACACCCGCGCTGCCACGCCGCCAATTCTGGAACGCTTCGAGAAACGTCCACTGCCCGCGCGTGACGGTGCCGCGCTTCCAGTTGCCCGCCGCGTACTTGTTCGCTTCGGCGAGGGTCGGGTAAATGTGGATGGTGCCGAGGATTTTGTTAAGGCCCAAGCCATGTTTCATTGCCATCACATACTCGGCGATCAGGTCACCGCCGTGCTCACCAACGATGGTGACGCCGAGAATCTTGTCGCTGCCCGGCACCGTCAACACCTTGACGAAGCCGTGTGCTTCGGAGTCGGCAATCGCGCGATCGAGGTCGTCTATGCCGTAGTGGGTGACCGTGCAAGCGATGCCTTTTTCCTTGGCCTCGGTTTCGTTCAAACCGACGCGCGCGACTTCCGGCTCGGTGAAGGTGGCCCAGGGGATCACGCTGTAGTCCACTTTAAAACTCTTGAACGCGCCGAACAAGGCGTTGACTGAGGCAAACCAGGCCTGATGCGCGGCAGTGTGGGTGAACTGATACGGCCCGGCCACGTCGCCACAAGCGAAGATGTTCGGATACAGGGTCTGCAAATAGTCGTTGGTCTCGATGGTGCGCGTCTTGGCGAGGGGAATGCCGAGTTCTTCGAGCCCATAACCCGCCGTGTTGGCGACACGGCCGACCGCGCACAACACTTCGTCGAACGCGATGCGCACATCTTTGCCTTCGTGCTCGGCGATCAGTACTTTTTCGCCGTTCTCGATCTTGAATTCGCGGGCTTTGTGGTTGACGAGCACGTTGACGCCTTCTTCGCGGAATTTTTTCATCACCAGCGCCGAGACTTCGGGGTCTTCGCGGATCATGTTGCGCGGCAGCATTTCGACTTGGGTGACCTGCGCACCGAAGCGCGCGAATGATTGCGTCAACTCGGAGCCAATCGGCCCGCCGCCAAGCACCACTAGCCGCTTAGGCAGCTTGCGCAAGTTCCAAACGTTGTCCGAGGTCAGCGGGTTCATTTCCTTCAACCCCGGAATCGGCGGGATGAACGGGCGCGCGCCCGCGGCGATCACGATGTTCTTGGTGGTGATGCGTTTGGTCTTGCCATCCGCCATCTTCACTTCAACTTCCCAAGGTGAGACGATCTTCGCTTCACCCGTCACGCAGTCAATGCCGAGGCTTGTGTAGCGCTCGATCGAATCATGCGGCTCAACGGCCTTGACCACACTGGCAACACGCTCCATCACATCCGCGAAATCAAAGTTCGCACTCGCGCTTTGCATGCCAAACTCTTTGGCGCGCTGGGTGTGCGACAAGAACTTGGCCGAACGGATCAGCGCTTTCGAGGGCACACAACCGGTGTTGAGGCAATCGCCGCCCATCTTGTGTTTCTCGATCAGCGTGACTTTGGCCTTGACCGCTGCCGCGATATACGACGTCACCAGGCCAGCCGAGCCGGCGCCGATCACGACCACGTTGTTGTCAAACGTGGCCGGCTTCTTGTCGGCCCACTGCGAGTAGACCTTCTTCGCTTTAATACCATCGACAATTTTCTTGGCAATGATGGGGAAAATTCCGAGCAACACAAAGGCGCCGAGCAGACCGGGCGAAAGAATGCCTCTGAGTGAATCAATCTTGGCGAGCTCAGTGCCGGCGTTCACATAGACCACCGTACCGAGAAACATGCCGACCTGGCTCACCCAGTAAAAGGTCCAGGTCTTCATTGAGGTCAGCCCCATCACAAGGTTGATGACGAAGAAGGGAAAGGCCGGCACCAGGCGCAGGGTGAAGAGATAAAAGCC
>JANLTL010000332.1:0-35544 GCA_031362905.1 Burkholderiales bacterium
GTCGCAGTCGGGTTTGACTTGCGGGCTGGTGATGGCCAGCAGCGGTACTTTGAGCTTGCGGCCATCGCACAGGCTGGCCACGTCGCGCAATTCGAGCAGGCTTAACTGCGGGGCGGAGAACACCACCACATCGATGTCGCCTTCCTTTCGATACGACTTCTCGAGCGCTTCAAACTCGGCACGACCGACACGGTGTTGCGGCAACCCGGCCGGCGCCACGTCAGACAGGCGGCTCGCCTCGGGCGTGAGCCCCACCAGATGGAACAGCGCCGTTGATCCGAAGCTGGCCATTGCCGCACCAAAGTGTTTGAGCTGGTCCGAGCCGGGCGCGCCTTCGAGCCCCTCGATGACAGGCACGGCCCAGTAGTTGCCGGCGAGGCGCCCGATCACGCCGCCCAGTGCGCCCCACTCATTGAGCGAGGCGGGCGTCTGATCAACGCGCACGTGCAGGGTGGCCTGGCGCTGTGCGTCGAGGTGAAAGCCGTAGCGCGGCGTGCGTGCGGTGAGGCCGGCCGAGAGTGCCGAAGGACCGCCTTCAAAGTTGGAGCGCGCGCCGCACACCGAGTTCGAATAAATCACCACGCCGGTGTCGCCAAACGCGACATGCTCGTTGCGCAGCGCAGGCTGCACGGTCTGGTAGTTGATGCAGGTGTCGGTCATCATCACGCCGAGCTTGACGAAGGCGGCAATGGCGCGCTCTTCGAGGGTAAGCATGGCTTTGGTATGGCCGAGAAAGGCAGCCTTGGCAAAGTCGGTGCCGCGCGGGTCGGTGATGGTGGGGATGCGAACGCGGCGCCGGCCCTCTTTGGTGGCGGCGAGCGATTCGAGCCAGCGCACGCCAGCGTCGCCGAGGCTTTCGGTATCGGCCATGATGTGCGCTTGGGTCACCGGCACGAAATCGGCAGCGCCGAAAAAATCGCCCACCTGAATCTGATGTTGGAGCGCCTCCTGCGGCACCGGGCCCCACTTGCCCGTGAGGATGTCTTGTTCTTCGTCGTTAAGTTTCATGAGTGGTCGGGTTGTGAATGGATCAATCGATGGTGGCGCCGGAATCGCGAACGGCCTTGCCCCACTTGGCGGCTTCGGCCTTCTGGAACTCGGCGAATGCCGTGCCAGTGAGCGCACGCGGTGCGACGCCGAGCGGCCCGAGCCGTTCGCGCATGGCGGCGCCCTGGGCAATTTTTTCAATCTCGCCCGCCAGCTGCATCAGAAGCGAGGCAGGCAGATTGGCCGGTGCGTACACGCCCCACCATGCCGTCGATTCAAAGCCTGGGTAGCCAGACTCGGCAACCGTGGGCAACTGCGGCAGTACACCGGAGCGCGCCGCACCCGATACAGCCAGCGCACGCAGCTTGCCTGACTGGATATGCGGCAGCACAGATTGCAGCGGGTCGAACATCATCTGGATCTGGCCGCCGAGCAGGTCGGTGACAGCGGGTGCGCTGCCTTTGTAGGGCACGTGCTGAATGTCGATGCCGGTGGCGCTGCGAAACATCACGCCGGTCAAATGCCCGGGCGTGCCGTTTCCGGCCATACCGTAGGCGAGCTTGCCCGGCGTGCGTTTGGCGAGCGCGACCAGCGATGCAATCGAATCGACCTGTAACGATGGATGGACGACGATGGCAACGGGTGCGGCAGCCACCAGCGCCACCGGCGTGAAATCCCGCACCGGGTCATAGGCCAGCTTCTTGTACAGCGAGGGGTTGATGGCATGCGTGCCGACGGTGGCCATCAGCAATGTCAGGCCATCAGGCGCGGCTTTGGCCACTGCATCAGCGCCGACCGAACCGCCGGCACCGCCGCGGTTGTCGATGATGACGCTGGCGCCCAAGGCTTCACCAAGCAGTTGCGCGAGCGGCCTGGCCACAATGTCGGTGGGGCCGCCAGCGGGAAACGGCACCACCAGTCGAATCGATTTGCCGGCGAATCCTTGCGCCAACACGCCAGGCGCACCAAGCAGGGAGATGGCACCGGTGTAGAGGAGAAGAGTTCTGCGGTTCACGGTTGTTCCGAAATGGGTTCATCGCTTGCCGGATTGCGACAGCAGGCAACTGGATGAGGGGGATGGTTCGTCATCATATCGGACGGGCTCTCATCCGCAGCCGTCGCGCTTCGGCTTACCGAAGTCGCGGTGCGTGCTGTGTCCACAACGCCGACCGGAACATGGCCAGGGCCCGCTCCCAGACCCGTTCTGACGCATTGCGATCGAAACACCAGCGATCGGGAAACGACCATCCATGCTCTGCATCGAGGTGCTCCACAGTCACGCGACCTGCGGTCCGGGCGGCGAGTTGTTCAATGATTTTCTGATGGACTGGCGGGCAGGTCGCATCATCTTTGGCAAAGGCGAAATGCAGCGGCACCGTGCTGCGCGTGATCAGGTGGTGGGGAGAAGCCGCAGTGCCATCGACCATCCGGCCACCATGCGCCGAGACGGCGGCGCGTACCTGTTTCGGATGTGTAGCTGCCGCCGACAATGCATGGCGCCCGCCCATGCAGTAGCCGATGGCGCCCCACAATCCGGTGCGGATGCCAAAGCCCCCGGTGGCTGCAAAATCAATCATGGCGCGCGTGTCCGTGGCGGAACCTTGCAGGCTGGTGACATCGTTTGCGCGCACTACTGCGTCGGCCAGCACATCGTCTGCCCGGTTGATCGGCGCAAACACCGGCGAGCCCAGACGGTGAAACAAGTGTGGCAACACGGCGAGATAGCCGCAGGAAGCAAAGCGACGTGCGATATCGCGCAGTTCCTCACGTGGCCCGAACACATCCATGAAGACCAGTACGCCCGGTGCGCAAGTAACATCCTGCGGAACCGCCGCGAACACCGGCATCTCCCCATCGGGAGTCGGGATCAATAGCGAGAGCTCTTTCACGGGGCGATCAACCGGCCGGTTTGAGCTTGCGGCGGATCGCCGCCGCAAATGCGAGCTGATCGGCGTCAGCCAGGCCTTCATTGAGAGCGCCCTCATATTGCGCGGCGGCATGGGCGATCAGAGGCGCTGGTGCGCCGATGCGCTGCGCAATGGCATTGCCAAGGGCGATGTCTTTGGCGGCGATGCGCAACAAGGCGCCAAACCGGGCTTCATGGTCAGCGAAATCGATGCCGACCTTGGCAAACAATGGCGAGTCTGCCATGCCGCCGCAACCCACCACAGATTCATAGAAGGTATGCGGATTGCCGCCCGCAGCTTCGAATACGGAAAATGCCTCGGCTATCGCGACGATCTGCACCAGCCCCAGGCTGTTTTGCATCACTTTGATGAGACTGGCGGCTCCCAACGCGCCGGCGTAAGTCACGCGTCGCACGAACGTCGCGATGACGCTCCGCACGGTCTCGTAATGTGACTCTTCGCCGGAAACGACGACGGCGAGCTTGCCCTCGCGCGCATGGACTGGCGCGCCAAAGACCGGGGCATCGCAGAATGCGGTGTTGCGGGCCGCGTACCTGCCGCCGATGTCGCGAACCACTTGCGGATCAAGCGATGACGGTTCGACCACAGTAAGGCCGGGGCGCGCGACGCTGAGCAGGCCGTCTGCGCCATCGACCACCGCCAGGGAAGCATAGGCGCCGGGCAGGCAGACGAAAACGACATCTGACGCCTTGCCGACTTCGGCGGGGCTCTGGACGTGGCGGAGTAAGGATGCCTCGCGCGCCTCGGCTGAGGGCGCTACATCATAGGCAGTGACTTGCCCAAATTGTTTCGCAAGCTGCTGGGCCATCGGCAGGCCCATGACGCCGAGGCCGACAAATCCGATTTTGGTCATGTGATGTTCCTGTATTGATGGTGTGCCGCGCGGTGGCGTCACAGCTCTTCAGTGATTGAAATCCTCGAATGAGGCAAGCGGCGCTGCGGCAAGCTGTCACCGAATAACCCCATCCGATGCCCTATTCGACGCGCAGACCGACCTCTTTGGCGATGCGCGCCCACACGGCACTCTCCTGTGCAAGCCGTTGCCGAAACTCTTCCGGGCTGCCCCCCACTGGTTCAAGGCCGGCGCCGGCGAGCCTGCGCTTGACGTCGGGGTCAGCAAGCGCCTTTAGAAACTCGGTTGACAAGCGCGCCAGCACCTCCGGGGGCAGGCCCGCCGGCCCCAATAGGGCAAACCATTGGGAGAGATCAATACCGGGAAAGCCGGCTTCGGCCATGGTGGGCACGTTGGGCAATACCGAAGAACGCGTCTTTGAAGCCACGGCGAGCATGACGATGCGCCCCGAGGCCGCATGCGGCATCAGGGGGGCGGAGCCGAGCACGCCGACCGGCACCTGGCCGCTGGCAAGGTCCCCCACAGCCTGGCCGCCGCCCTTGTACGGGATGTTGGTCATTTTGATACCGGCCACTCTGGCGAAAGCTTCACCCGCGACCGTTTGCGTGCCGCCTGCGCTTGGTGTGGCGTAGGCCAACGGGACAGCGGAAGCCTTGGCGCGGGCCACCAGTTCGCCGGCCGTTTTGACGCCCAGCGAGGAGTGCGCCGCCAGTACCAAGGGTTGCATCGTCAGGATCGTGATTGGCGTCAAGCTTTTTTCCACCGAGTACGGCAGGGACGGCTTGAGGATTGGTTGATACAGCGAGGAATCTGCGGAGATCAGTAGCGTGTAGCCATCGGGTGCGGCACGCGCCACGGCGTCAAACGCAATGCCGCCGGAGGCACCGGCGCGGTTCTCGACAATCAGTTGTTGTCCAAGTGCACGAGACACCACGTCGCCGATGACGCGGATCGAAGCGTCGGCGCTGCCGCCCGGCGCGTTGCCATTGATGATGCGGATCGGTTTGGTGGGCCAGGCTTGAGCTTGTGCGATGGGCGACGCGCACAGGGCCAGCAGGAATAGTGTGAGACGAAGCATCGCTTGACTCTTACGCCATGCCAATTGGCTCGGCCAATGGGTCGCAGATGGCGCCAGGCCGATCGCGCATCATTTGCTCCAGCTGGTCGCGCACACCCTTGTAAGCCGGGTCGTCGAACCGGTTGTGCATTTCCTCGGGATCGTTGACCAGATCGTAGAGCTCGCCCGCGCCTGACTCGAGCTCGAAGGTGCACTTGTGGGTCTTGGTGCGCACTGTGCGCAGCTTGAGCGCCACGCCGCAGCGCGAGGGATGGACGTGCCATTCGCTCCAGGCACCGCGCCGCGGTGCGTCAGCACCACCGGCCAGCGCCATCAGGCTCTCGCCCTGCTGGGGTAGCCGCGCCGGTACCTGGGCCACCTCCTGGAAGGTTTGCGCGAGGTCGAGTGTGGATACCACCTCGGTGACACGCCCCCCTGCCGCGACGCCAGGCCCGCGCATAATCAGGCCGATGCGCAGCAGGTCTTCATAGGGGATCGGGTGCTTGAGATACAAACCATGGTTGCCAAGGAGTTCGCCGTGGTCGGTGGTGAACACCACCAGCGTGTCTTGCTCGAGCCGCAGATCACGCAGGCAATCGAGCATGCGGCCGACGTTGTGGTCGAGCAAGGAAATCATGCCGTAGTAATTGGCCGTCATGTGGCGCAACTGCTCGTCGGTCTGCGGCGGTACGCGCGAGCCCTGCGCGCGAAACCGCTTCATCACCGGGTCGGCCAGTTGTGGCTCGCCTTCGAGCGCCGCCTTGTGCCACCACGGTCTGCGCTCCAGATCGGGGGTGCGATGTTTGGGCAGAGGTACATCTTCGGGCCGATACATCGCGCTCCACGGTGCCGGGCAATCGAAGGGATGGTGCGGGTCGCCGAATGAAGCCCACATGCAAAAGGGCTTGGAGACATCACGCCCGCGCAACCAGGCGATGCTGCGGTCGGCCGTCCAGGTGCTACCGTGCCAGGCGGCAGGTAAGGCCGAATGCCAGGTTTGCGCCGCGCCAATTTCAGGTTCAAGCGCGGCGTTCCAGAGAGCCAGCGCCTCTTCATCGCGCCCGCGCTCGAGGAACCAGCGCTCATAGTGCCCGACCACTGGTTTCATCCACGGGCGCAAGCGGCTGAAGTGGCCGAGCACCGCCAGTTCGGCGTGCCCGAAGCCCATGTAGGGGCCCTTCCAGCCCGCGTCATAGAGCTTGCCGTTGAAGCGGTCTTCCGGCGTGCCGGTGGCTTCGAAGGTGGACTTGGTCGCGAAGTGCGCCTTGCCGATCAGTGCGGTAGCGTAGCCGGCACCCGCCAGCGCACCCGCAAACCCGGCTTCGCCCACCTTGGGGTCAAGATCAACGCCGTTGTCCCAGACCCCGTGCGTCAAAGGCAATTGCCCGGTGAGGATCGACGCGCGCGACGGTTGGCACACCAGATTGGGTGTGATCGCCGCCGAGAAGTGCGTGCCGTCGCGCGCCAGGCGGTCGAGGTGCGGGGTCTTGAGCGCCGGGTTGACGAACCCGTAACAGTCGGCGCGTTGCTGGTCGGAGGTGATGAGGAGGATGTTCGGGCGTTTCACCGGATGGGTTTCCTTCATTGAAAATCAAGCCATGCCGATTTGCGGCAGCGGCGCGCACGCATCATCGGGACGGCTTGCGATCATGTCCATCAACTCGCGTTGCACGGCGGCATAGGCGGGATCGCCGAAGCGGTTGTCCATTTCATGCGGGTCTTCTGCCAGGTCGTAGAGTTCACCGGCGCCGCTGTTCTTCTCGAGCGTCAGTTTGCGGGTCTTGGTGCGCACCGTGCGCAGGGCCAGATCAACGCCGCAGCGCGACGCACGCAAGTCCCATTCGGAAAGCGCAAAGTCGCGATGCGCACTGTCGGTTTCGATCAACGGCTTCAGGGTACGGCTGTGTACCTTGCCTGGCAGCGACACACCGGCGTAGTCGCAGAAGGTGGCCGGCAAGTCGAGGGTGGAGACCGGGTCGGCCACCACTTTGCCCTTGGGTACGCCAGGGCCCTCGAACAGCATGCCTACGCGCAAGAGGCCTTCATAGGCCATCGGCCCCTTGAGCAGCAGGCCATGGTCGCCCAGCCAGTCGCCGTGGTCGGTGGAGTAGACGATCAGGGTGTTTTCGGCGAGGCCGAGGTCTTGCAGTGCAATGCGGATGCGGCCGACCTGATGGTCGATCAGGGAGATCATGCCGTAGTAGTTGGCAATCAGCGCACGCATCTGCGCTTCGCTTTGCTTCGGTGTACGAGATGACTTCTCGCGGAACGCGCGCAGGCGTTCGTTTTCCATCTTGGGCCTGCCCTCGAGCGCGGCGCGATGCCACCAGGGCCGGCGCTCCAGGTCCATGTCTCTATGCAGCGGCAATTCGACTTCATCGGGGTGGTGCAGATGGCACCACGGCTCGGGCGCATCGAACGGATGGTGGGGATCCGGAAACGAGGCCCACAGGCAAAAGGGGCCGTCGCGGTGTTCGCGCAGGTAGTCGATGGTGCGGTTGCCGATCCAGGTCGAGTTGTGCCAGGCCACTGGCAGCGCGGAGTTGAAGGTTTCGTGGGCGGTGGTGAGCGGCGGCAAGGACTTCTTGTACAGCTCGGTACGCTCGTCGCCACGCCCGTCGGCGTGATACCAGCGCTCGTAGGCACCACCGCGCGGTGGATGCATCGGCGGAAACATGTTGTGGCCTTCGAGCATCAATTCAACGTGATCGATCCCCATGTAGGGGCCGCTCCAGTCCGCGCCGAAGTTGGCACTGCTGACCGTGCATTCGGGCGTGCCGGTCGGCTCAAAACAGTGATTGGTGTTGAAGTGCGCCTTGCCGATCAAGCCCGTGGCATAGCCCGCCTTCGATAGCGCGCCGCCGTATCCGGCCGCACCGACCGCCGGCGGTAGATCAATGCCGTTGTCCGACACACCGTGGGTCAGGGGCAACAAGCCGGTGAGGATCGAGGCGCGCGATGGTTGACACACCAGGTTCGGCGTTATCGCGGCCGAAAAGCGCGTGCCGAAGCGCGCCATCTCGTCGAGGTGCGGTGTCTTCACCCGGCGCCCCTCAAAACCATAGCAATCCGCACGCTGCTGGTCGGAGGTGATGAAGAGGATGTTGGTTTTTTTTGTCATGATCAATCTGCCTTAGAAAACGCTGAATAAGTCCCTGGACCGCGGACTATCGAACGATAGTTGCGCATCGAATCAGGACATTGTAAAAGCGACTCTCGTGTCATACGGACTCATTCAGTGTTTCCCTTAGTCTGCTTGAATATTGGCGGCCCTGAACACTTCGGGCCAGCGCGCGGTTTCGCGTTGAATCATCTGGGTGAACTCGTCGGGCGTGGCGCTGATGGCGTTGTCCATGCCGATTGCCGAGAGCTTCTCGATCACGCCCGGAAGGCGCATGGCTTTCAACAACTCGGTGTGCAGCCGGGCCACGATGTCAGGCGGTGTTCCTGCCGGGGACACCAGACCCTGCCACTGCGCCATCTCGAAATTGGGGATGCCCGATTCGCCCACCGTCGGCACATCGGTCAACAGCTTGGAGCGCTCACGCGAGGTCACGACCAGGGCTTTGAGCTTGCCCGCCTTGATGTGCGGCAGCGCCGGCGCCATGCCCAGCATGCCGAGCTTCACCTGGCCGGCGACCACGTCGACGATCGCCTGCCCGCCCCCTTTGTAGGGAATGTGTTCGGCCTGAAAACCGGCGATCGACTTGATGCTCTCGAACGCGAGGTGTTGCGGGCCACTTTTCCCGGGTGTGGCAAACGACAGGGCGGTCGGGTTGGCCTTGCCGTAGCGGATCACATCCTGCAAGCTGGCCACCGGCAGGCTCGGGTGCGCCACCAGCACCAGCGACCCGCGCCCGAGCAGGCTCACGTGGGTGAAGCTCTTGACCGGGTCATGCTTGATCGACTTGATCGCGGTCGGCATCATCGAATTGCCGTCGACAAACATCAACAGCGTGTGCCCGTCGGGTGGCGCAGCGGCCACCAGTTCGGTGCCGATCACTCCCGCCGCACCCGGCCGGTTTTCGACGATCACCGATTGACCGAGCGCTTCCCCCAGCGGCTGCGCAACGGCCCGCGCGATGATGTCGGTGACGCCACCGGGCGCGTAGGAGACGATGATGCGGATCGGACGGTTGGGCCAGGCAGACTGCGCGAGCGCGCCTGCGGACACCAGCATTGCGGCGCCAGCAGCGAGCACCAGCGTGCGGCGCTGTCGATTCGGTTGAGTGAGTGGCATGTGATTCTCCTGTGTCAGTACAGCAGCAGTCCGGCGCGGTTCAAGGCAGCGCCACGCCGTAGGCGCGACACCCAGTGCCCGCGAAAATCTGGGCGCGATCCGCAGGCGTCAAGCCGATGTCGTCGAGGATCGCGTTGAGCGCGGTGACCCAGCCTTCATAGGTGCCGCCGATCTCGAGCACCGGCCAGTTGGTCGCGAACGGTGCCGCCGCATTATTCGATCTTGATTCCCGCAGCTTTTACCACCGGCGTCCACCGGTTGATCTCGTTTTTCATGAACGTGGTGTATTCCTCGCCCGTCGTGGCATGAATCTCATAGCCTTGTTTGAGCAGGCGCTCACGCAACTCGGGATGCGCAAGCGCCGCCACCATGGCCTGGTGCAGGCGGCGCTGAATTGCCAGCGGCGTGGCACCGGGCGCGAGCAAACCGAAGAAGGCCGATCCCACCAGATCCGGCATGCCCATCTCGCCGACTGTGGGCACGTTCGGAAACAGCGGCGAGCGTGTGCGCGAACTCAATGCGATGGCCCGCAGTTTGCCCGATTCGACATGGGGCCGCACCGGGCCGAGGGCATCGATAAACACCGGAATGGTGCCCGAGAGCGTATCAAGGGAAGCGGGCGCCGAACCTTTGTAGAAGATCAAATTGAGGTTGGCGCCCGTCTTCAGGCGCATCATCTCGGACAGCAGGTGGGGCAATGAGCCAATTGAGGCAATCGCCACTGCGACGCCACCGCTTTGGCGCTTTGATGCGTCGACGATGTCCTGCAAGGTCCGGTAGGGTGTCGCCGGATGCACCACAAACAGCAACGGGATCGAGAGTCCCAGCGAGATCGGCGCGAAGTCTCGCTCCGGGTCGTACGGCAACTTCACTCCCAGGGCGGTGTTGGTGGCGATCGGGGCCGCCGCCATCAACACGGTGTAACCGTCCGGCCCGGCCTTGGCTACCGCCTCCATGCCGGCGATGCCGCCCGCGCTCGCACGATTTTCAATCACCACCGGTTGGCCCAGGAGTTCCGTCATGCGTGCCGCGATCAGACGGGTCGACACATCGAGTGCGCCACCGGCCGCTTGCGGCACGATCACGCGGACCGCGCGATTCGGGTAATCGCCGGCAGGTTGCGCTGCTGCCAGGGTCGTCGCGAAGAGAGCCATAACAGCGAGCCAGCGTGGCAAGGCGGCGTTTTTCATGGGCAATGCTCCTCTGCGAGAAAGCACGGGTTGGTGGTGAACCAGGATCGGGTCTTCCGGTTTGCAAAATCTCGCTGCGTCACTGGTCCGGTTTGATGCCGGCACCCAGAATCACCGGCCGCCACAGCGCCAGCTCCGCCTTGATCATGGTGGCCCAGTCCTCGGGTGTGCCGCCGCGCACGGTCAGGCCCGCAGCGTCCAGTTTGGCGCGCACCTCCGGCGCGTTCATCGCTTCGACGAAAGCACGGTTGAGCCGGTCGATGAGGGGCCGGGGCATGCCGGGTGGGCCGATGATGCCGGACCACGAACTGTAGTTGACACCCTTCTGCCCCTGCTCGTCCAGAGTCGGCACGCCGGGGAAACTGGCCCAGCGTTGCGCGCCGGTGGTGGCCAGTGCCAGCAGCCTGCCGCTTTCCACATGGGGTTTTGCCGTGATGTCGGTCACGGTCAGATTGACTTCCCCGGCGAGGATGGCCTGGGTGGCCGGTGCCGTGCCCTTGTAGGGAATGTGCGCGATGCTCACGCCGCTGCGCGCGCCAAGGAGGGCGAGCACCAGGTGCGCACCGGTACCCGTGCCAGGTGTCGCCATGTTGAGCTTGCCGGGATGGTTTTTGGCGTGGTCGATCAGGCTCCTGATGTCGCGAAACGGTTCGCCCGCACGCGCCACCATCAACAGGTAGGACTCGACGGCGAGTACCACTGGGGTGTAGTCCTTAACCGGCTCGATGTAGGTTTTGGGGTCGATCAGCGGAACACTGACGGCCAGCACGTTATTGAGCATGCCGATGGTGTAGCCGTCGGCAGGTGCCCGCAGGATCGCGTCGAGGCCGATGCGCCCGGCCGCGCCCGGGCGGTTTTCATACACCAGGGGTTGCCCGATGCGCTTCGAAGCTTCCAGCACGATCATGCGGTAGGCGTTGTCACTGGCCGACCCGGGCGGATAGGGATAAATAAAAGTGATCGGCCGCACCGGATAGACCTGCGCTGCCGCCCCAGCGCAGATCAACCAGCCGCACAGGGTTGCGGCCACCGTGCGGATCAGGCGGCTAAATTTCGGTTGCATTGGGTGCCTCATGTGCAGGTGAAGGTGATGCAGCGAAAATTGCCCGTTGATGCCCGCGCCAGGAGCAGCCGGGGCCGCGTGTTCATGGGTTGATCGGACTGACGGAAGCGGGATGTTGAGCATGGAGCGCGCATCAGTCCACCTTGGCGCCGGTACGCTTGACGATGTCGGCGTACTTGGCGACATCCTTGGCGATGCGCGCGCCAAATTCGGCCGGGCTGTTGCCGACCATCTCAAATCCGGCTGCCACCATCGGGTCGGCCACTGCTGGGTCGCGCAGGATTTTGGCTATTTCAGTGTTGAGTTTGTTGACGATGTCAACGGGCGTTCCAGCGGGTGCGACCAGGCCGTTCTCGGATTCGATGTCGAATCCGCCGGACTTGAGCGCTTCGTGGACCGTCGGCACATCGGGCAGTTGCGCCATGCGTTTCTGCGAAGTGACTGCGAGCGCGCGAAACTTGCCGCCCTTGATATGGGTGAGCGCAGTGGCGAACACCGGAAACGCGAAGTCATTCTGCTTGCCCAACAGTGCGTTGAGAATGTCCGGCGCTGATTTGTACGGTATGTGCAATACATCAATGCCGGCGCCGAACTTGAACAACTCACCGCAAAAGTGTGCCAGCGATCCGCTGCCGCCTGAAGCGTAGGAGAGGCCTCCCGGCTTGGCCTTGGCGCGGGCCACGATGTCGTCGATTGATTTGAACGGTGAGTCGACCGGCACAATCAACACCGCCGGGGTGCGAATCAGGCCGGTGATCGGCGTGAAGTCTTTCTGGGGGTCGTAATTGACCTTGCCAAACAGGCTCGGGTTGGCAACAAACCCGCTGGTGGTACCCAGCAGCGTGTAGCCATCGGCTGGTGCACGGGCTGTTTGCTCGTTACCGATGTTGCCGCCCGCGCCCGGTTTGTTCTCGATTACGACCGGTTGTCCCAAGGCCGTGGACAGGCGTGGCCCGACCACGCGCAAGATCGCATCGAGCGGAATGCCAGGCGGGAACGGCACGACGATGCGGATCGGTTTGGCGGGATAGGCGGTCCCCTGCGCCAGGGCGCGACCGATGGCGCCAGGACCTGCCATCAGAGCCAAGGTGGCTGCCAGAGTGCGTCTGCGGTGTTGATCCATGTGTACGTTCCGTATAGGTTCAATAAGCGATCAGGCAACAGCACGCTGCCCAGGGTCGATCCACACGTCTTCGATCTTGCCGCTGTAGCGGTAGATGCCGTGGCGCTCGTACAACTCCCAGAACACCGGTGCGCGGCGGTCGAGCCCGACGTCCAGCCCTTCGAACGGCCCCATCATCAGGGTCGGCGACATTTCGGTCCAGCCGGATTTTTCGACGCCGTCGAGCAGCAGGCGGCCCTGGCCGCGGCGCTTGCCAAGCGCTTCGTATTCCAGAACCGCTTCATGCTCTCCTGGTGACAGGTCTACCGGTACCAGATTGACCGGCACGCCGAAACCGTTGTAGTGGACGTTAAGGCGATCCGATTCCAGGTACATCACGATGCCGGCGGAAATGTCGCCGAGCGCCCAGAGAATGCCGGCATCGCCGGCACGTTGATGGAAACGCACGCGAATCCGGAATGACCGGTTTCCCACCATCGGGATCACGTCGGTGCGCGTCGCGGTTTGCGCGCCGGGCACAAAGCGGCGCGGCCGGTCGGAGCGCTCGCGCATCCAGGCAGGTGTGTCACTGAACTTGCCGGGGCGGCCGCGGTTGTCGAGCGGGTAGACCAGATGCTGCCAGGCCGCCGCGTCAAACGCTTCCACCAGTTCCTTGAGCTTGGCCGGATGCTGTTGTCCCAGGTCCGTGCTCTCCGAAAAATCGTCTTCGAGGTTGTGGAGGGTCCAGTTGTCCATGTCGATTGGGGTGTCGCGCACCTGCAGCGAGCGCGCCAGCCAGCCGCTGCGGTAGTAGGCGCGGTTCGACCAGCACTCGTAGTACTGCTCGCTGCGCGGCGAGGGCGCGTTCTCCACCAGCAGCTTGGCGCAGCTCATGCCGTCGAGGGTGCGTGCCGGTTTGCCGTGGCTGATTTCAAGTCTGGGTACACCAGCCATTTCGAGCAGGGTCGGCATCACGTCGATGACGTGCATGAACTGGCGGCGAATCGTGCCGCGATCCTTGATGCGTGCCGGCCACGAGGCGATGAAGCTGACGCGCCGCCCGCCGCCGCCGGTGTAGGTCTTGAAGCTGGGGAACGGGGTGTTCGAGACTTCTCCCCAGGCAGTGGGGTAGAGCGAGATGCTTTGCGGGCCGCCCAGTTGTGACAGCATGCCGCGCTCGTGTGCCAGCGAATGGCTCGGCAGGCCCGAGTAGCGGCGGTTGTTGAGCACCATGCCGTGCTCACCGCCGGCGTCGGTGCCGCCGTTGTCAGACGAGAACAGGATGATGGTGTTGTCGAGCTCACCGATGTCTTCGAGGTACTTGACCAGCTTGCCGACGTTCTGGTCGGCGTTGTCGAGCATGCCGGCAAACGTTTCCATGTGGCGCGCATAGAGCGGGCGATTCTCGGCATCGGTGTCATCCCACTTGGGTGCGCGTGGGTCGGATGCCGGCAGCTTGGTGTCGGGCGGGATCAGCCCCATCTCGATCTGGCGCTGGTGGCGCGCTTCGCGCGCGGCAGTCCAACCGGCATCGTATTTGCCCTGGTACTTGGCCATGTCCGATGGCTTGGCCTGCAGTGGCGCGTGCATGGCGTTGTTGGCCACATAGAGAAAAAACGGCTTGGCCGAATTGCTCTCACGCAGTTCCTTGACGAAGCGGATGCCCTGATCCATCCAGTCATCGCCGGTGTAGTAATCACGCGGGTATTCGTCAACCGGCAGCACTTGGTTGCCCAGCATCAGGCGCGCCGGGAAGAAGTGGTTGGTTTCACCTTCCATAAAGCCGTAGTAAGTGTCGAAGCCGCGCTGCGACGGCCAGTTGTGCTTCGAGCCGCTCGGGGAATTGTCCGCCGCCGGCGTGTTGTGCCACTTGCCGACCATGATTGTTTCGTAGCCGGCCGCGCGCAGGGTTTCGGGCAGGGTCGCCGCTTCGAGCGGGATCTCACCTGAGTAGCCGGGGTAGCCGGGATGGTTGTTGGCGAGCCAACCGGTGCCCACGCCATGGGCGTTGCAGCCGGTGAGCAGCGCCGCGCGCGCCGGTGAGCAGATGGCGTGGGTGGTGTAGTGGGTCAGGCGCACGCCGCGCGCGGCCAGAGCGTTGATGTGCGGCGTATCGATTTCAGAGCCATAGCAGCCGGGGTCGGACCAGCCCATGTCATCCATGAAGACAATGACGATGTTGGGGGAGCCCGGTTTGGCTTCCTTGCGTTCCGGCCAGGCAGGGGTGGATTCTTCGCGGGTGCGGCCGATCTTGCCGGTGAATGTGTCGTTTGCCATGGAGGCTCTCTTTGTGAAATTCAGTACGCGACGCTACGTGGCGGCCCGGCACTGACCGTGACCATCATGGCGTCAAGATGTTGTTTGAGCAGAGTAGATTTGAGGTCGCGTGATTGCGCTTGGTCCCAGAGATTGTCGAACTCGCCCGGATCGTTGGCCAGATCATAAATCTCGCCGATGTCATGCCCGTGATACACCACGCTCTTGTAACGCCCATCGAACACCATGGAGCCGTGAGTATGGTCGGTATGCTGCGGGCCGCCGATGGCGTCCTTGAATTCGCAAATCACGCGTGACTTGTGGGTATGCGGTTCGGCCGCGCCGGTCAGGATCGGCATCAGCGAGCGACCCTGCATGTTCTCGGGCACCGGCAAGCCGGCGGCTTCGAGCAGGGTTGGCGCCACGTCGACCGATTCAACCAAGGCGTCGCTTTGAAGGCTTTTCACGAAGCGATCCGGCCAGGAAAAAATCATCGGAATATGCACCAGGCCCTCGAAGAAGCGGCAGCCTTTGAGGATCAAACCGTGGTCACCCAGTAGTTCACCGTGATCGCTCATGTATACGATGATCGTGTTGTCGAGTTGACCGGTATCACGCAGAGTATCGACGATGCGCTTGAACTGGTCGTCGATCAGCATGATCATGGCGTAGTAATTGGCCTTGACCTCGCGCGCATCGTAGCTCGCCGGTGGTGCGGATGCCACCAGATCGTGCTCCTGCTCGACTACCGGACTGTGCTGGCGGCGCACGCGCGGATCCACCGCCACTTTAGTCTGCTGGTCGATCGCGGCGAACGCCTTCTGGCGCTCGATATCACTGTCGCGGAACAATGGGTACGGCAAGGACTCGGCGTTGACTCTAGCGAGGTACTCCGCAGGCGCATCGAACGGCGCGTGCGGGTCGAACGGGTTCAATGACAGCAGCCACGGCCCGTCGCGCTGTTCGGTGATGAAGCGCATCGCCATTTCCGAGACCCAGGTGGTCTGGTGATACTCGGCCGGCACACCGGCACCGCAGAAGTGGTTCACCGGGGCATACAGTTCGACCGGGTCGATCTTCTTTTCGTGACGCAGCCAGGTTTCGTAGTCGTGGCCGCGCGCAGAGTCGGGCGTGGGGTGGTGGCTCCACAGAAACATGCGGTAGCCGTCATCGGGCCGCTTCTCGTAGTACTTGGCGGCGGTCAGGTGCAGCTTGCCGACCAGCCCGCAGTCGTAACCGGCGTCGGCAAACAGCCGCGTCACCAGCTTTTCGTGCGACGGAAACCAGGCATTGCCATTGCGATACACATGATGGCTGGCCGGGTAACGCCCGGTCAGAAAGCTGGCCCGGGATGGTGTGCAGATCTGGCTCTGTGAGTAGGCACGCTTGAAGGCAACACCATTGGCGCACAAGGCATCCAGGTTGGGCGTGGCGATATGAGGCTGACCCAGCGCACGAATCGTGTCGTAGCGTTGCTGGTCGGCGCAGTACCAAAGGATATTGGGACGATTGTCCGCACGCGTGGTCATGGTTGCGGCAAAAGCCCTACTCAAACTTGATATTCGCCGACTTGACGATGCGGCCGATTTTTTCGGTTTCGCTTTGCAGGTGCTCCGCGAACTGCGGGGGTGTGCTGTTGCGCGCAGCCAGTCCTAGCCCGCTCAGGCGTTCGCGTATTTCCGGCAGCGCGGCTATTTGCTTGAACTCGTCGTTGAGGCGATTGATCGCTTCTGCGGGCGTACCGGCCGGCGCCAGAAAGCCCCACCAGTTGGTGAACTCGAAGCCCTTTACGGTTTCGCCGATGCCGGGGGTATCAGGCAATGCCGGCAGGCGCGGGCCGGTCACCGCGATCGGTTTGAGACGACCGCCCTTGACTTGACCAAACGCCGCGCCATCGACCAGGAGATCGATTTGCTCCCCGATGAGCGCCGTCACTGCTTGCGCACCCCCCTTGAACGGCACATGGACCAATTCGGCCTTGGTCATCGATTGCACCAGCTCCATCGCCATGTGGCTGGGCGAGCCGATGCCGGAGGTGCCGTAAGTGAGCTTGCCGGGCTGGGCGCGGGCCCGCTTGAGGATGTCGTCGAAGCCGTTCGAAGGAGACTTGGGATTGACCGTCACCACGATCGAGACGCTTGTCACCAGGGCAATCGGCGCGAAATCCTTGACCGGATCGTAGGGCCTGCTGGGAATGGCGTGGTTGGCGATGACCATCGAACCCAGATCACCGATCACGATGGTGTAGCCATCGTTGGGAGATTTGGCAGCGACACCGACACCGAGCGTGCCGGTGGCGCCGCCGCGGTTGTCGAACACCACCGGCTGGCCGACGCGCTCGGCGAGTTTCTGCCCGAAGATGCGTGCCACAATGTCGGTATTGCCCCCCGGGGCGTAGGGCACGATCAGCCTGATCGGGCGCGATGGGTAGGGCTGGGCCTGTGCGATCGGCGTGAAAAGCCCAAGAATGGCTCCCAGAGCCGATGTTAGGGCCATTGTCCGCGCGATTGCCAGAGTGATGGTCCGAATGGTCCTGCGAAAACGGGTTTGCATGGTGCGGTGTCCTGATCCAGGGTGTCCCAATTTCATTGGTCGGTGAACGCAGTGCGTATCTGCGCTTCCGGGTCGGTAGCGCCTATCTCACCGGTCTCCACGACTACTTGTGCGATGTGCCCGGTAAAGCGGAACGGCGCCACATAGTCCGGTGTGACCGGCACGCCAGAGTCATAGCCGCAGCACAGGCCTTCTCCCGAGGTTTCGATGACGGCGGGAATGGTGCGCGGGATATCCCCCTCCCCAACCTGTTTGCCGTTGACGTACAGGGCGCCGCGGCCCTGGTGCTCGCCGATACGGGTGAAGCGAAATTGCAGTGTCGCCTTGCCGGCCGGCAAATCCTGATTTGCCTCTACGCGGTATTCGGCGAGGCCGAGGTAGTTGTGCACGTAAGTCAGGCGCCGGTTTTTGACATACAGCGAGTAACCGGCAAACCAGCTGCCATGGGCCAGCAGTACACCCTCGGCACCACCGGCCGGAATTTCCACATCCGCCGTAATGGTGTGGGAACGGTTCTTGAGGTTGACGGCGGTGTACTCAAATTGCGCTGCCATGCCGGGGTAGTAGACATGGCGATTGCCCTGCGACACGGTCGAGGGCTTGCGTTCGCCCATGCGCAACTGCATGCGTGAATCGAGCGGCAGCACGTTGTACTTTCCCGCTTCGATCCACCACAGCTCGATCAGCTCCTTGAGTTTCTCGGGATGTTTGTCGGCGAGGTTGTTGCTTTCGGAGAAGTCGGATTCGACGTGGTACAGCTCCCATTTCTGTGCATCGAGCATCTCCTCGGTCATGAAATCGCCTTGCGGCTGTTCCACGACCGCCTTCCAGCCGTCCGCCCAGATGGCGCGTGAGCCGATCATTTCGTAGTACTGCGTGCGCTTGGCGGTGGGGACTGCGGGATCATTGAAGGTGTGCGCGAAACTTGTCCCTTCGAGCGGCCGCTGGGTCACGCCATTCAATACCTTTGGCACCTCGAGACCAAGCGCATTGAGTAGCGTCGGGGTGATGTCGACCACATGCGCATACTGACCGCGCACTTCGCCGCGCGCCTTGATACCCTTGGGCCAGTGCACGATCAGGGGGTCACTCATGCCGCCCTGATGCAGATAGCGTTTCCAGCGCCGCAAGGGAGTTTTGCCGGCCCAGGCCCAGCCCCAGGCGTAGTTGGTGAAAGACTTGATGCCGCCCCATTCGTCCAGGTGCTTGAGGTTGTCCTCAATGCTCGCCTCAATGCGGTTAGGGAATTGGCATTCGTTGAACGAGCCGTGTTCACCGCCTTCGGCTGAGGCGCCGTTGTCGGAAGCAAGCATGATGATGGTGTTGTCCAGCTCGCCCATCTTCTCCAGGTGCGCGATCACGCGGCCGATGTGGTGGTCGGTCTGCGACAGGAACCCGGCATATACCTCCATTTGCCGCGCATAGAGCTGCTTGGCATTCGCCGACAAGCTATCCCAAGGCTTGACCTGATCAGGGCGGGGTGCGAGCTTGGTGCCGGGCGGCACGATGCCCGATTTGAGCTGGCGCGCGAATACTTCTTCGCGCCATTTGTCCCAACCCTGATCGAACTTGCCTCGATAGCGCTCGATCCACTCACGCTCGACCTGATGCGGCGCGTGTCCGGCGCCGAGGCAGTAGTACATGAAAAAGGGTTTGTTCGGCGCGACGGTGCGCAGGTCCACCAGGTATTCAATGGCGCGGTCCGCCAGGTCGGCATTGAGGTGGTAGCTCTCGTCGCCGGTGAATGGCGGCGCGATGTAATGGCTGTCGTGGATCAACGTGGGGGACCATTGGCTGGTTTTGCCGCCAATGAATCCGTAGTAGCGCTCGAACCCGCGCGACAGCGGCCAGCGCGCCTTCGAAGCACCCGAAGCATATTCGCCGGCGAGCGTCAGGTGCCACTTGCCGATCGCGAAGGTGGCGTATCCCTGCGCCAGCAGCATTTCAGAGAGGAAGCCGTTCTCTTTGGGCACCATGCCGTTGTAGCCGGGATAGCCGGTGGCCATCTCCTGGATGATGCCAACACCATTGGAGTGGTGATTGCGGCCGGTGAGCAGGCAGGCGCGTGTCGGTGAGCAAATGGCGGTGGTGTGAAAGTCGCGATAGCGCAGGCCACCTGCGGCCAGGCGGTCAAAGTTGGGCGTGGCGATGTCGGAACCGTAGCAGCCGAGCTGCGCGAAGCCGACGTCGTCGAGCAGGAAGGTGAGCACGTTGGGGGCGCCTTCCTTCGCGCGCTGCGGCATCGGCCAGGCTGGCTCCGATGTGGCAGCAGTGCGGCCGATCTTGCCGGTGAAGGGCGTGCCTTCCGGGTAAGTCTTCAATTCCTTCAAGGGAGCTCCTGATGCGAGGTGTTGCGGAGGGTGAATGGAACGGACTCGGCGGCGGGCCAGGGAGCCACGCCGCTCGCATGCGCGAACGCTTACTGCACCGTGACGTTGGCGGCTTTCACGGCAGCCGACCAGCGCACATGCTCAGCTGCGAGGAAGCGGCCGAATTCTTCAGCGCTGGTGGCAGCCACATCGGCGCCCTGTGCGGCGAGGCGCTCGGAAACGTCGGGTGACTTGAGTACGGCAACGATGTCGGCGTTGAGCTTGGCAATGATGTCGCGTGGCGTCGCGGCCGGCGCCACCACGCCGAACCAGGCGTAGGCTTCGTACTCCTTGTAGCCCGATTCCTTGAGCGTCGGCACATCGGGCCAGTAGGAGACGCGTTTGTCAGAGGTGACCGCTAGCGTCAGCAGCCTGCCCGCCTTGACGTGCGGCATCACTTCCAGCGGGCTGGCGAACATGAACGCGATCTGCCCGCCCACCAGGTCGACCACTGCCGGCCCGCCCCCTTTGTAAGGCACGTGCAGTGCATTCGTGCCCGATTGCACACCAAACAGTTCCACCGCCAAATGCGGCAGGCTGCCATTGCCAGGCGTGCCGTAGGAGATCTTGCCCGGCTCCTTCTTCACGGCGGCGACGAATTCCGCAAACGTCTTGGCCGGCATGCGTGTCGGATTGACGACCGCGACCAGCGGGTTGGTGACCAGCAGCGTGACCGGCGTGAAGTCCTTGCGGCTGTCATAGGGCAGCTTCGGGTAGGCATATTGCGTAATGACAAACGGCGCCGGCGCGAGCAGGATGGTGTAGCCGTCGGCCGGTGACTTGGCAACAAAGTCGGCACCCAATGTGGTCGCCGCGCCCGGCTTGTTTTCGATGATCACCGGCTGGCCCCAGCGCTCGGAGAGCTTCTGGCCTACTGTGCGGGCCACCACATCAGACTGACCGCCGGGCGCGAACGGCACGATGAAGCGCACCGGCTTGGAGGGAAAAGCCTGCGCCATCGCCACGGCGGAAAAAAGCATGCAGCACGGCAGCGCTGCAAACAGCGCGCGAATCGAAGCCATTGCGTCTCCTGAGGGTTCTTGTGGTGGTCTATTTTCCAGACCAATTTACGCGGTGCGGCCTGCCTTGTCAATTTTGCATTGCAGCATTCGATGACAGCGCTTGACCGCGCGCCCATGCCCCGGCAGACTGTGCGCCCATGTCGATCAAGCCGATTGCCGCCCCGCGCCTTTACCAGCGCATCGCTGACGAGATCGCGCGGCTGATCCAGACCGGTGTCTTCACACCGGGGGAGCGCCTGCCGGCGGAACGCGCGTTGGCGCAGCAAATGCAGGTCTCGCGCGCCTCGCTGCGGGAGGCATTGAGTTCGCTTGAGCTGAGCGGGCAGGTCGAGATCCACCTCGGTTCCGGCGTATACGTCAAGAGTGGTGTACGCAGAAAAGTGAAGTCTGCTGCCGCCCAAACGTCGCCGTTCGATGTCTTGCGCGCCCGGCGCCTGATCGAAAGCGAGGCGGCGGCGCTGGCCGCCAGGTATGCGACCCCGGCGCAGATCAGGCGCATGACACAGACTTTCGAGAGTCTTGCAAAAGACATGCGCGCGAACCGCACGAAATCGGCGGCCGACCGTGAATTTCATCTCTGCATTGCCCGGGCCAGCGGAAACAGCGCCCTTGCACTGGTGGTGGAGCGCTTGTGGGCAGAGGGAGGGCAGCCACTCGACGTGCGCATGGAAGAACTGTTCGTGACCCGTGGCCGCAAACGCGACAACATCGCCGAACACCGAGCCGTGCTCGACGCCATCCGCGGCGGCGATGCGGCTGCGGCAAGACGTGCGATGCGCACCCATCTGGTCAATGCGGAGCGGCAGCGCATGTCGATGCGCGACAAAGACTGACTGGAGCCTGGGCCGTAGCGCTGCTCGGCGAACTCTGACTCAAGTGCGTGCAAACGCCCAGCGGTGCAGCCACGCCAACCCGGCAGCCCAGGCCAGCACCACAACAGAAAGCACGATGAAAGCGCGCTCGATACCGATGCTATCGCGCAGAAAACCCATCAGCAGCGGCGTGCTCAGGTGCGACATCGCCCAGCCCATGCCACCGAGCGCGTTGGCCGAACCGCGATCTTCCGGCGCGCTCACCTCCGCGATCATGATCTGGAAGTTGAGCGACATCAGGCCGGAGCCAAATCCGACCAGCAGCACCAGCAGGCTGACGCCGATGAGGTTATGGAACATGCCGACGGCGCCCACCGCCAGCGCCACCGAAACCGCCGAGGTCGTGGCCACCGCGCCTTTCATCGAAAAATCGAGATAGCGCGCCACGGCCAAGCCGGCAACTGCCGCGCCGATGCCGCGCAGGCACAGCACGAAGCCGTTCACTTCGTGGCTGTAACCATAAGCATCGAACAGCAGGGGATAAAACGACACGCTCAGCGAAAACGGCAGCGCCGAGATGTAGGCGCACATGATGATGAAGATCATCGGGCGCATGCGCAGCAGGCGCGCGTAGCGTGCCATCGGCGCGAACGGGCCTGGCACCGCAATGCTGGGCGCCTGCGGGTGGCGCAGCATCATGCCGAAGGCAAGCAGCGCGACGCCGGCCAACAGCAGGAACGAGCCGTCAAAGCCGGCGATCGCGATCGACACCCCGGCGCACAGGGTCCCGAGGATCTGCCCGAGGCTGGTCATGGCGTTGAGTCGGCCGAGTTCGACGCTGCGCGAACCGGGCAGGTTGCCGGCGATGGTCCAGGTGGCGGGCCAGAACATGGCGCGCGACATCACCATGACCACCTGTGCCATCAACAGAAAGCCGAAGCTGGCGGAGTGCGCCCAGGCGATGGCGCCAACGCACATCAGCAGGCACGAGGCCAGCACCAGGACGCGCCCGCCGACGCGGTCGGTAAAGCGCCACCGGCCAGGTTGAAGGCGATCTGCAGCACCACCGGCGCCGAGATCAGGGTGCCGATGGTCACCCCCGACATGCCCAGCGAGTAGGCGTACAGGGGAATCAGTGGGTAAGTCATCCCCAGGCCGAAATTCCAGCTCAGCGTGCACAGGTAGAAAGGCGCGTGCGCGCGCCAGGGCATTGGCTGCTGCTTCATGAGGCGGGGGTGGCGCGGGGATTTTCGAGTTTGGGGCACATACCCCCAACCCTCTCGCGAGAGCACATGCTGCGCAATGTGCTCAATCTGGTCTTTGCCCGCACCGGCAAGACTTTGCTCAGGACCGGTCGGTTGCAGATTGCGCGCGTTGTTGCGCGGCCAACGCGGCCAGCAGGCAGTCGCTACACAGGCAGGTCGCTGCCGGGTCGATCTCCTGGAGCATTGGAAGATCAGCACACCAGCAAGCAGCTTGCCCCGCCGTCATGCCGCAGGTGAACAAGGTGCCGCAACGGCTACAGGCCGATTGCGGCACGGCTACAGGCATCGTCTACTGACTGAGCTTACTTCTTGCCCGGTTTGGCCGGCGCTGCTTTCTTCTCGGCTACCTTGTGATCGCGCGAGTTGCCGTACGAGCTGCGAAAGCGTTTGCCCTTGGCGGTACGTTTGTCGCCTCTGCCCATGATGTTCTCCTGAAAAATGTTTGAAAGGTGGATGAAGGGCTTACCGGTATGGCTTAAGTCCAGTAGGCGCATTTTAACGGGGCTTGCCCCTGGATTCGCGGCACCGATTTGACGCACTTGAAAAGACGCGGCCCGCGCCCATCTAGCGGGTCTTTTGCAGCTCCCGCACGGCAGCGCTTGCACATCGCGCCACCCTTGAAATCGACGCTGCCTGCCCGATATGGGACTGACGAAGCGGCAGTGCGCACGACCTCTCGAACCCAAGCAGGGGCCGTTTGCATCGCGCTGCCGCACCTGTTACCCGTTCATTCAAGGAGCCCCAGCATGACTGTTTCATTTTTCTCCCCCTCCGTGTCACGTCGCGCGGCGCGCCAAGACTATTTCCCTGGTGCAGTCGATGAGCTTCTGCGCGGCTTTTTTGTTCGCCCCGTCAGCGCCGCGCCCGCTGCGTTCACGCGCGGCTTCCGAGTCGATGTGCGTGAGGAAGGCAACCAGTATCTGGTCGATGCCGACCTGCCTGGTCTGAAGAAGGACGACATCGAGATCGAGATCGACGGCGCGCAAGTTTCGATCCGTGCCCAATACAAGGCCGAGACCGAGCACAAGGAAGCCGAGGCCCGCATGGTCCATAGCGAGCGTCGTGCCGGCAGCGTGGCGCGCAGTTTTGAATTGCCCGCCGAAATCGACCGAGACGGGTCCAGCGCCAAGTACGAGGATGGCGTGCTGAAGCTGACCTTGCCGAAAAAAGTTGCCGAAACCCGGAAACTTCTGGCAATCCACTAAGTCAGATTCAACGTATAGCGGGTAATCGCCTCCTCGGTTGCCTGAGTACTTCGCCGGCGCCGTGCATGGTCTGTATCAGTGCGGCGCCGGTGGTTTGAGATCTATGTAGTGGATTTATTTGATTTGCGTTTTGCATGACCGATCCGTGGGCAGTGGTTCGATCCCCTCGGCCACTGCCTTGTTCGCCCCAACGGACTGCATGAGCGACCTCCTCCCGCAAAATGCAGACAAGGCGGACCGGGTGCCGTCATTCCTCCCTGATTGCCGCGCCCGTTATTTCAGCGCGTCCGGTTAACGCCGGACGCGCTTTTCTTTTGTGCATCCGTTTTCACCGCCCACTCCGAAACAAAACGCCTTATCGAATGGCGCGGCGCGGGCACTGTTTTGGCGCTGCGACGGCAATGCCGGAGAGCAGGCTCGATTTTCCCCGCAGGTAAAATCCCGCGATCAACCCGATCAACGAACTTGACGCTCCGGGAAACGATGCAGCCATGACCACATCCGCCACCAAGGTATCCCCCGCCACGCAAGCTGCGATCCTTGCCGAAGCGCTGCCCTATATCCGGCGCTTTCACGGCAAGACCATCGTCGTCAAGTACGGCGGCAACGCGATGACTGATGTGAAGTTGCAACAGCAGTTTGCGCATGACGTGGTCATGCTCAAGCTGGTCGGTCTCAACCCGGTGGTGGTGCATGGTGGCGGCCCGCAGATTGAAGCGCGCCTGCAACAGCTCGGCATCAAGAGCACATTCATCCAGGGCATGCGCGTCACCGACGCCGAAACCATGGACGTGGTCGAGATGGTGCTGGGCGGCTCGGTCAACAAGGACATCGTCACGCTCATCAACCAGGCCGGCGGCAAGGCCGTGGGCCTGACCGGCCAGGACGGCGCCTTCATCCGCGCCAAGAAACTCCTGATGCCCAACAAGGACAAGCCCGAAGAAATGATCGACATCGGCCAGGTCGGTGATATCGAAGCGATCGATCCTTCCGTGATCAGCACGCTCGAGGCCGGCGGCTTCATTCCGGTGGTGGCGCCGATCGGCATCGGCAGGGATGGCGAGAGTTACAACATCAACGCCGATGTGGTGGCCGGCAAACTCGCCGAAATTCTCAAAGCCGAAAAGCTGGTGCTGCTCACCAATACGCCAGGCGTACTCGACAAGGCCGGCAACCTGCTCACCAACATCACCCCGCGCGACATCGACGACATGCTCGCCGACGGCACACTGTCGGGCGGCATGCTGCCCAAGATCGCATCGGCACTCGATGCCGCGCGCTCGGGTGTGAAGGGCGTGCACATCATCGATGGCCGCGTCGAGCATGCGCTGCTGCTCGAAATCCTGACCGATCAGGGCGTCGGCACCCTGATTCGCTCGAAGTAAGCTTGGTACCGGCCGTGTCGGTACGGTCGCCCACCCCCAACGCAGCCTCGCTGATCGCGACCGCCCTGCTGATTGCGATCGTGTGCTCGTTTGCCTGGTATGGCGGCATGGGGCAATTCGCCAAAGCCTGGGGCTGGCCCTGGTATGTGGCGTGGGTGTTCGCGATTCTGCTGCCGCCTTTCGTGTTTCTGAGCGTGCGCGCCGGTGGTGTGCGCCGCGCGGTGCCACCATTTTTGTTCATCGTCACGATCGGCCTGCTGCTGGCCATCGTGTTTCCGGTCGCCCTGCTTTAGCGACGACCCGCCTCGCACGCATGGCCTTGCGTCTGCGCGCGGCGTGTATAGTTCTTCACACAAAAAACTTTTATTGGAGACAACATGAAACGCACTGCCATCTGCCTATCGCTGCTGACTGCTACGGTACTCGCTACGGCGGGAGCGGTATTCGCACAATCCGCGCCGGCTTCCTCTGCCGCGGGCGCATACCCCAATCGCCCGCTGCGCATGGTCATTCCGTGGCCACCGGGCCAGGCCACTGATCTCGCCGGCCGCGTGCTCGCGCAAAAGCTTTCCGAACTGCTCGGCCAGCCGGTGGTCATCGAAAATCGCGCCGGCGCCGGCGGCATGATCGGCACCGACAACGTCGCCAAAGCACCACCGGACGGCTATACGATTCTCGCGGCGTCAAGCGGCCCGGTGACGATCAACCCGCTCCTGCAAAAAGCGCCATACGACGTCGAGCGTGACCTGATTGCAGTGGCCAGTATCGGCTTGTCGCCCTACGTGGTGGTTGCCAACGCACAGTTCCCGGCGGCCAACATGAAGGAATTTCTCGCCTTGGTGCGTGCCAACCCGCGCAAATACAGCTTCGCATCGTCCGGCACCGGCGCCACTGCGCATTTGGTTGCCGAAATGTTCAATAGCCAGGCAGGTTTGCAGGTGATCCACGTGCCCTACAAGGGCAGCGCCCCGGCGATCACCGACGTGATCGGTGGCCAGGTGGCCTATGCCGTCGAGACAGCGGCCGGCACCATGCCGCACATCAGATCAGGCAAACTCAAGGCCTACGGCGTGTCATTTGTCAATGGCAGCGCCCTCACCCCGGGCATCGAGCCAGTGGCGACTGCCGCCAACCTGCCCGGCTTCGATGCCGGCGCCTGGCTCGGCGTGATGATGCCGGCCGGCACCCCCAAGCCCATGGTCGACCGGATTGCGGCGGCTGTGGAGAAGGCCATGCAGTCACAGGATGTGCGCGATCGCATCACTGGCATCGGCGTGGAACCGTTCTACAAGCGCACCGAAGAATTCGGGCCCTATCTCAAGGATCAGCAGGCGCGCTTTGCCGACATCATCAAGCGCGGCAATATCAAGATCGAGCAGTAGGCCGCGGCTGCAGGCCTTGGTGGGAGCGGTTGGTGGGAGCGCTTCTCAGGCCGGTATCGACTTGACGACGGTACTGATCTGCTGACGCAGCCAGGCGGCTGCGGGCGCATCGTGGGTGCGTTCGTGCCATAACTGATAAAACTTCATCCGCGGAAAATTGAGCGGCGCCTTGGTGATATGCAGCGGCACCAGACGTGCGCAGCTCTCGGCAAAGCGCCGCCCGGTGGTAAATACCAGGTCGGTTTCTTCGAGCACCAGCGGGACCAGGTTGAAGTACGCGAGTGACACGCGGTGCATGCGTTCCATGCCCAGCGAAGCCAGATGGGCGTCGATCACACCGCGCACGCCGCCGGCATAGCGCTGGGGCGCCAGATGCTGTGCGGCGCGATAGTCGGCTGCCGAGAGCACGGCCTTTTTCGCCAGCGGGTGCTTGCCGCGCATCATCACCACGACTTCGTCGTCGTATAGCGGTGCGAGGCGCAAGTACGGCGGAGGATTGGGCCAGTTCGCCACCACCACGTCGATCTCCCCTTCTTCGAGCAGGCGTTCGTAATCCATGTCAGCCGAGAGCGGGCGGATCGACAGCCGCGCCTGCGGCGCCAGACGACCGATCCGTGCAATCAGCGCCGGCAGAAAACCGGTATCAAGATAGTCAGGCGCGGCGACGCCAAAGCTGCGCACCGATTGCGCAGCATCGAACGGCTGACCGTGCTGGATGATCGCGTCGATGCCGTTAAGCGCGCGCGTGGCGTGACTCAGCATTTCGAGCGCGCGCGTGGTGGGCGCCATGCCGTTGCGCGTGCGCACCAGGATCGCGTCGCCGGTGAGATCGCGCAGGCGCTTGAGGGCGGCGCTGACGGCGGGCTGCGAAATGTCGAGCTTGTCCGCCGCGCGCGATACGCTCGATTCGGTCACCACCGTGTGTAGCACGCGCAACAAGTGAACGTCGAGGGATTCGCGCATATGCCAGGATGGATGCCCACTATAAGCTGCGCATTATGCGGCCAGAGCACACGGCGCTCTATAGTGTCGGTTCCATGGATTCCCAGCCTGTTCGCTTCATTCTCAACGGTCGGCTCGTCAGCGCCGCCGGCGTGGACCCGCACGTCTCCTTGTTGCAATACCTGCGTGAAGAGCTGCGCCTGACCGGTAGCAAGGAGGGGTGTGCCGAGGGCGACTGCGGGGCTTGCACCGTGGTGATGGGTGAGCTGGACCACCTGGCTGGCAGTGGGCGCGTTGGCCTGAAGCCGATCAACGCCTGTATTCGGCAGTTGCCCACGCTCGATGGCAAGGCAATCTTCACCGTCGAAGGCCTCACGGCCGGCAATGGCAGCCTGCACCCGGTGCAGCAAGCGCTGGCAGACGGGCATGGATCGCAATGCGGTTTTTGCACGCCCGGCTTTGTGATGAGCCTGTTTGCGTTGTACAAGAACACGCCGCAACCGACGCGGCAACAGGCCATAGAGGCACTGTCGGGCAACCTCTGCCGGTGCACCGGCTACCGCCCGATTCTCGATGCAGCGCAAGCCATGCTTGCGATCAAAGCGCCGGTGGACGACGCGGCCTCGCTCGACGCGTGGCTGCGCGAGAAGGCCGCCTCTGCCGAAGCCCTGCCCCACGCCGGTGAACGCGCGCTGGCTGCGGCGCTGGCCGCGATCAGTCGCAGCGACGATTTCAGCTACGAGAGCGATGCCGTCACGTTTCATGCACCGCGCAGCATCGCCTCGTTCAGCCGTCTGGCGCAAGCTCACCTCGAGGCCTGGATTCTGGCGGGCGGCACCGATGTCGGGCTGTGGATCAACAAGGCCTTGCAGTCGGCGCGCACCATTCTCTATACCGGCGCGGTGCGCGGGCTCGATACGATTGAAGAGAAAGCCAACCGGGTCGAGATCGGCGCCGCAGTCACGCTTGAAGACGCGTTTCACGCTCTCAACCGGCACTACCCCGAATTTGCCCACGTGTGGCTGCGCTTCGCCTCCGTCCCGATCCGGTCATCGGGTACGCTGGGTGGCAATATCGCCAACGGCTCGCCCATCGGTGATGCCATGCCCCTGTTGATTGCGCTGGGCAGCGAGGTGGTGTTGCGCCTGGGTGATGCCACGCGCACCCTGCCACTGGAAGATTTGTATCTCGATTACAAGAAGCAGGCGCGCGCGCCCGGTGAATGGGTCGAGCGGGTGCGCATTCCGCGGCGCGCTGCCGGTATCGCGCTGGCAGCGTACAAGAATGCCAAGCGCAACGAACAGGATATTTCCGCGGTGTGCTTTGCGATCGCGCTGCAGCGCGAGGGCACGGCGGTACGCAGCGCACGCATTTCGCTCGGTGGCATGGCCGGCATTCCCAAACGCGCACGCCTGACCGAAGCGGCACTGACTGGCAAACCATGGAACGAACGCACCGTGCGTGCGGCGATGGCCGCGATGGCTGAAGACTTCCAACCCCTGAGCGACATGCGCGCCACGGCAGGCTACCGCTTGCGCGTGGCGCAAAACCTGTTGCTGCGGTTTTTCCACGAAACCTCGAGCGCTCCTGCGGGTGGCGCGGCGGCGAGTGGCGCGTCGATTGAAACGCGGGTGCTCTGATGAACGCGTCCCTCTCGACATCCACCATCGGCGGCGGCGCCGGCGAATCGCTGCGTCACGAGTCGGCCATCCTGCAGGTCGGCGGCACCGCGCGCTATGCAGACGACATGCCCGAACCGGCCGGCACCTTGCACGCCGCCTTCGGGGTATCGGCGCATGCGCACGCGCGCATCAAACGCATCGATTTGTCTGGCGTGCGCGCCTACCCGGGTGTGGTGGACGTATTGACTTACGCCGACATTCCCGGTGACAACAACTACGGCGGCATCAAGCACGATGACCCCTTGCTGGCCGAGACGCTGCTGGAGTACCAGGGGCAGCCGATTTTTTTGGTACTCGCCGAAACACACCACGCTGCACGCCGCGCCGCCAGGCGTGCCAGTATCGAGGTTGAAGTGCTGCCGGCGATCCTCAGCATCGAAGACGCGCTCGACCAGCAGTCTTTCATTGCGCCAACGCGCACCTTGACCCAGGGCGATGCCGCTGCAGCGATTCGCCAGGCACCGCATCGCATCACCGGCCGCACCCGCTGCGGCGGGCAGGACCATTTCTACCTCGAAGGCCAGATCGCGTTTGCGTTTCCGGAAGAAGAAGGACACGTGCGCGTGCTGTCCTCTACGCAGCACCCTACCGAAGTCCAGCACATCGTCGCGCATGCGCTCGGCTGCGCGAGCCACCGGGTGCAGGTCGAATGCCGGCGCATGGGCGGCGGTTTTGGTGGCAAGGAATCACAGCCGGCCCTGCTCGCCGCGCTCGCTGCCATCGCCGCCCTCAAAACCGGGCGCGCCGTCAAGTTGCGCCTGGATCGCGATGACGACATGGTCATCACCGGCAAGCGCCATCCCTTCCTGTTCGATTACGAGGTCGGCTTTGACTATACGGGGCGCATCCTCGGCGCCAACTTCATGCTCGCCTCAAACTGCGGCTACTCGTCCGATCTTTCCGGGCCGGTCAACGACCGCGCCATCTGCCACGTCGACAACGCCTATTTTCTGGAACACATATCGATACGTAATTTCCAGTGCAAGACCCATACGGTATCGAATACCGCGTTTCGCGGCTTTGGCGGGCCGCAGGGCATGTTCGTGATCGAGCATGCGATCGACTGCATTGCACGGCAGTTGGGGCTCGATGCGCTCGATGTGCGGCGTGTCAATTACTACGGCAACGGGAGCGCCGGGACAACGCCAATCGGCGCAGTGGCGCAAGCTGATCGCAACCGGACGCCCTACGGGCAAACCATTGAAGACAATATTCTCCTGCCGATCACGCGCGAACTGGAAGCATCGTCAGACTACCGCGCGCGCCGCGTGGCGCTCAAGGCGCAAAACGCCGCGAGCCCGATCATCAAGCGCGGCCTGGCGCTGACGCCAGTCAAGTTCGGCATTTCGTTCAACGCGACGCATTTCAACCAGGCTGGTGCCTTGGTCAATCTCTACTCGGATGGCTCGGTGCTGCTCAACCACGGCGGCACCGAAATGGGCCAGGGCCTGCATACCAAGGTGGTGCAGGTGGTCGCGCGCGAACTCGGCATCGCCATCGAGCAGGTGCGCGTTACGGCAACCGACACCAGCAAGGTGCCAAACACGTCGGCCACCGCAGCATCGAGCGGTTCGGACCTCAATGGCATGGCGGCCAAAGACGCGTGCCGCCAACTCAAGGCGCGCCTGGCTGCCCATGTGGCCAGGCTGTGGAGCGTGAACCCTGATGCCGTGCAGTTCGCCGGCGGAATGGTCAGCGCGGGTAGTCACACGATGCAATTCGCGGAACTCGCGCACAAGGCCTGGTTCGCACGCATTTCACTCTCGGCGCAAGGCTTTTACAGCACGCCGAAGATTCACTGGGATCGCGCCAAACTCCAGGGTCGCCCGTTCTACTACTTCGCTTACGGCGTCGCCTGCACGCAGGTCGCCGTCGACACCCTGACGGGCGAGATGCGCATCGAACGCGCCGACATCCTGCACGACGCCGGCACCTCGCTCAATCCGGCGCTCGACATCGGTCAGGTCGAAGGCGGCTTCATCCAGGGTGCGGGTTGGCTCACCAGTGAAGAATTGTGCTGGGATGCGAAGGGCCGCCTCACTACCCACGCGCCGTCAACCTACAAGATTCCTACGGCAGCGGATGTCCCGGCCATTTTCAAGGTCAAGCTGGTCGAGAGCCGGCCCAACGTCGAAGACACCATCTATCGCTCCAAGGCCGTCGGCGAGCCGCCGCTGATGCTGGCCCTGTCGGTCTACCATGCGATTCGTGACGCGGTGGCGAGCGTGGCAGACTATCGCGCCGCACCGCAGCTTGACGCACCCGCCACACCCGAAGCCATTTTGAATGCAGTCGAAGGCTTGAGAACCGCATCCACCAACGTTTCCCTAACATAGACTGCCTGACGCCCGCTCCCACCAAGGGTTTCCACGACATGCGCTTTCAGGATTTGCTCATCCAGTTGGACCACGCCACGCCCTGCGTGTGGATCGCCGTGGCGGGTGTGCGCGGCTCGGCGCCGCGCGACGAGGGTGCCGGCATGGTCGTCACGCTTGCAACGGTGTCGGGCACGGTCGGGGGCGGCCATCTCGAACTCAAGGCCATCGAGCTGGCGCGCGAATGGCTGCGCCTGGGCAAGACCGGTGCGACACAACGGCACTATCCCCTCGGTCCTGCGCTCGGCCAATGCTGCGGCGGCGCGGTTGACCTGTTGTTTCGCCCGGTCACGCCGCAGGAGCGGCCCTGGGTCGAGGCACTGGCCCGATGCGAGCAGCGCGGCGGCGAGGTATCGCTGGTCACGACGCTGGACACACAAGACAACGCCGCTGCACCACACACCGCCCTGGGCAGTGCTCCAGCGCCCGGCACGCTCGTCACGCTCGTCACGCAGCACGCGTTTCGCCCATGGCATGTCTGGATCTTCGGCGCCGGCCATGTGGGCGCGGCGCTGGTACAGGTGCTCGGCACTCTGCCTTGCGAGTTGACCTGGGTCGATAGCCGTGAAACCCAGTTCCCACTGTCGGTGGCGCCCAATGTGCACGTACTGCCTGCCGACCAACCGGTCGACGAAGTCGACGACATCCCTTGCGGCGCCGACGTGGTGGTGTTGACCCACAGCCATGCGCTCGATCTCGACATCGTCACCCGGCTGTTGCGTCGCGGTGACCTGGGCTATCTGGGCATGATCGGGTCGGCGACCAAGGCGCAACTGTTCGGGCGACGGCTCGCCGCGCGCGGTGTCGATGCGCGCCGCCTGACTTGCCCGATCGGTGCACCCTTGCCGGGAACAGCCGGCGCGGCCAAAGACAAACATCCGGGCGCCATTGCAGTCAGCGTTGCAACCGAGTTGCTGGCGCGCCGCGCGGCGCAGGTGCAAGGCGAGCAACGCGGACCAGCGCGGCAACCGAGCGCGCCGAGACAACAGGCCGAGCATGTCTGAAACAGCGGCACGCCTCGCGCTCCACGGCGTCAGCAAGCGCTATCCCGGCGTGCTGGCCAATGACAACGTCTCGCTCACGGTGGCGCCAGGCGAGATCCACGGGTTGATCGGCGAAAACGGTGCCGGCAAGTCGACGCTGATGAAGATTGTGTACGGTGCAGCGCGTCCGGATAGCGGCGAAATGCGCTGGAACGGCGCCGTGGTGCAGCCCTCGTCGCCGGCGCAGGCACGCAAGCTCGGCATTGGCATGGTGTTCCAGCACTTCTCGCTGTTCGATACGCTGACGGTGGTCGAGAACGTCGCGCTCGCCCTGCCGGGCAAGATGGATCGCGCCCAGTTGGCGCGCGACATTGAAGCCATGGGCCGGCGCTACGGGCTGCCGGTCGATACGGCGCAGCATGTTTATTCGCTCTCGGTGGGCGAGCGCCAGCGCGTCGAGATCATCCGCTGCCTGCTGCAGCAGCCGTCGTTGCTGATCATGGATGAACCGACCTCGGTGTTGACGCCGCAGGCGGTCGAAAAACTGTTCGGCACCCTGCACCAGTTGTCGAGCGAGGGTGTGGCGATTCTGTACATCAGCCACAAGCTCGAGGAAGTGCGCAGCCTGTGTTCACGCGCCACGGTGCTGCGCGGCGGCCGCGTGACCGGTGTGTGCAACCCGCGCGAAGAGTCAGTGGCGAGCCTGTCGCGCCTGATGATCGGCGCCGAGCCGCCCCGGGCTACCGGTGTGGCGCGCGCAGCGGGGGCCGACCAGCTGGTCGTGGACCATCTGTCGATGGCGCCACTCGAGCGCACCGGCAAAGCGCTGCATGATGTCTCGCTGGTGGTGCGCAAGAGTGAAATCGTCGGCATCGCCGGGGTCTCGGGCAACGGCCAGAACGAATTGCTGTCGGCGATTTCCGGTGAAGACGCGCGCGCCCCGGCGCAGTCGATCCGCATCGGCAACACTGCCATCGGCCGTCTCTCCGTAGTGGCGCGCCGCGCGCTGGGCCTGGCCTTCGTGCCCGAAGAGCGCCTTGGCCGCGGCGCCGTGCCGGCGCTCGGGCTCGACCTCAATACCCTGCTCACCCACGACACTGGCCTGACCCGCCATGGCCTGATCTCGCAGGCGGCGATCACCACGCTGGCACGCAGCATCATTGAACGCTTCGGCGTCAAGGCGGCAGGCCCGGCGGCGGCGGCGAAGAGCCTCTCGGGCGGCAACCTGCAAAAATTCATTGTCGGGCGCGAAGTGGTGAAAAACCCGCAGGTGTTCGTGGTGTCGCAGCCGACCTGGGGTGTGGATGTGGGCGCGGCCGCGCAGATTCGCCAGGAGATCGTGGCCTTGCGCGATGCCGGCTCGGCGGTGCTGGTGGTGTCCGAAGAGCTTGAAGAATTGTTCGAGATTTGCGACGCCTTGTATGTGATCGCCAACGGCCGCCTGTCACAACGCATCGCCGTGCGTGACGCGACGATCGAGCAGATCGGCGAGCTGATGGGCGGCGCGTCGGGGAGCAGTGGCGTCGAGGAGGTGCAGCATGCTGAGGCTTGAAGCACGGCCCGTGCCCTCGCGCCTGATGGGCTATGCCGCGCCGGTGATCGCACTGGCGATCACCGTGATCTTCGGCACGCTGCTGTTTGTGGCGCTCGGCAAAGACCCGGCGGCAAGCCTCCGCGTGTTCTTTATCACGCCGCTGGAAAATCTGCGCGGCCTCTCCGAAGTGGCGCTGAAGATGATCCCGCTGCTGTTGTGTTCCCTGGGCCTGGCGATCTGCTATCGCTCCAATGTCTGGAACATCGGTGCCGAGGGGCAGTTGGTGGTGGGCGGCGTTGCAGCCGGCGGCATGGCGCTGCTGGCCTCACCCGACTCGACCCGCGCATTCTTCGTGCTGGTGCTGCTGGCCGGCATGCTCGGCGGCATGGCGTGGGCGGCGATCACCGCGCTGTTGCGCGACAAGTTCAATGCCAATGAAATCCTGGTGAGCCTGATGCTCACTTACGTTGGCGGCCTGCTGCTGATCTACCTGGTCAACGGCCCCTGGAAAGACCCCAAGGGTTTCAATTTTCCGTACAGCAAGACCTTCGATGCCGCCGCGATGGTACCCAAGCTGTTTGCCGGCACGCGTCTGTCGTGGGGCATCCTGATCGTGGTGGTGGTACTGGCGGCGGTGTGGATATTTTTGTCGAAATCGAAGGCGGGCTTCCGTTTGCAGGTGGCCGGCCAGGCGCCGCTGGCAGCGCGCTTCGCCGGCTTCTCGGCGCGTGAAGGCATCTGGGCATCGCTCTTGCTGTGTGGTGCCTTGTCGGGCCTGGCCGGTGCGCTCGAAGTGGCCGGGCCGCTCGGGCAACTGACGCCGCAAATATCTCCTGGCTACGGCTTTGCCGCCATCATCGTCGCCTGGCTCGGGCGCCTGCATCCGGGCGGCTGCGTACTCGCGTCTTTCATCATGGCGCTGATCTACATCGGCGGCGAGTTGTCGCAGTCGCGCCTTGGGCTGCCGGCTGCCATCACTGGCGTGTTCCAGGGCATGCTGTTGCTGGCGCTGCTGACCGCCGATACCTTCATCTACTATCGCTTGCGGAGGGCATGACCCCGTGGAACAACTGGCCTCCCTGATCGCCGCGACACTGTCTGCGGGCACACCCTTGTTGCTTGCCGGCATCGGCCTGTTGATCAACGAGCGCTCGGGCATCCTCAACCTCGGCGCAGAAGGCATGATGCTGATTGCCGCCGCAGCCGGCTTCGCGGTCGGCTTTCATTCCGGCAGCGCCACTGCCGGGCTGATTGCCGGCGCGCTCGCAGGCGTGCTGTTTTCATTGATTTTTTCTGGCCTGGCGATTGGGCTGGTGACCAACCAGTACACCACCGGGCTGGCGCTGACCTTGTTTGGTG
>JANLTL010000372.1:0-4232 GCA_031362905.1 Burkholderiales bacterium
CCTTTCAATCCATGCCGCGCGGCGTAGGCATCGACCTGCATGAACAAGCCCAGGTAGTAGAGCACTGCGGGGATGGTTGCAGCCAGCGCCACCTGCGCGTAGCTGACATTGAGAAACTGCGCCATTACAAACGCAGTGGCACCCATCACCGGCGGCGCCAGCACCGCGCCGGTCGAGGCGCAGGCTTCGATCGCGGCTGCGTACGAAGCCCGAAACCCGGTACGTTTCATCACCGGAATGGTCATGGTGCCGGCGGTGAGTACGTTGCTCACGATCGAGCCCGACATCATGCCCAGCAGTGCGCTGGCAAAAATGCCGACCTTGGCTGCACCGCCGCGAAAGGTGCCGCACAGGGCGAAAGAGAGGTTGATGAAGAAACGCCCGGCGCCGGTCAGCATCAGGGCGGTGCCGAACACCAGAAAGCCGATCACGGTTTCGGCGAACGCCTGCACCGGAATCCCGAGCAGGCTCTCGACCGACAGCATGTGATAGGCGCTGGCCTGCGCCGCCGTCGACTGCACGCCCTTGAGCGGCCCCAGCCACGCAGCTTCGGCAAACAGGGGATAGAACGTGAAAGGCGCCACCGATAGCAGCAGCCCCCAGCCGCCGGTACGCCGCAGGCCCTCCATCAACAGGGCCCACATCAGGTAGCCGGTCCACACCAGATGGTCGGGTGCGCCGCCGAATTCCCAACCGAGTGCGGCTGCCTTGCGCACACTGACCATCAGCAGCAGCGCGGCAGCCAGGGTCGCCAGGAACAGGGCAGCGTCGTACCAGGGTACGCGCGTCAGCGGCGCCTTTTCACCACCCGGGAAAATGATGAACACGAAGGGCAGCATCAGCAGCACCAGTGCGTAGTAGTACTCGGTGTTGAGCGGCGTGAAGCCGACAAAAAAGCGCCATACGAACTGCTGGTTGATGCACAGCAAGATGGTCGCGGCGGTGGCGCCCACCAGCGCCCAGCGCCATAGTGGCGGCAGGACGCGTACCCGCAGCACCTCGCCCTCAACCGGCCCGGCGTGCGGGTCGTCGAATGAATTGGTGCTTGCGGGGGGGCTTGGCATGCGGGCTACGCTGCCTTGGGGCAGCGCCGGTGGACCATCGGACAACCTGGTTCGCGGCCGCTATCAGGCGGCGACGACAGCGGGAGGGTGACTCGCTGTTACGTTACTCGAAAACCGGCTCCATTCCCGCCTTTTTGAGAGCCTCTGCGCGGGCCGCCATCCAGCCTTTGCGGAACGCGTCGGCGGCGTCCGGCGGATTGGTTTTCATGTAGCCGGCCCAGGCGTCGCCAAGCACGCCCTGGCGTTTGAGCATGGCCTGCTGGTGTGCGTCATGCTCGGGTTTCCAGACGCCCGCCTCGCGCATCGCCCTGACCGTGCCCTCGTGGTAGGGCAGTACCCACGCCAGCTTCTGCCGCGACAGCTCGAACCCGTCGGCACCGGGGGCGGCGTCCTTGTAGGCGGCGTAGTTCACGATCATGGATTTGGCGACACCGTAGACCACGTCGGCGGGTTGCGATGCATACGCAATGAAAATCGGATACGGGTAGTTGGGCAATTCGGCCGGTTTTTCCTTGCTGGCACCCGACCCGCAGGTCGATTTTTGCGGAATGTAGTAAGGGCCGAGCTTGTTCAGGCGCGCCCAGCCGGCGCTGTCGGCATGCGGCGTCGGCGGGAACACCAGGCCGCGCGGTGAGGCTTCGAGCTCCTTGGCCTGCCCCGAGATGTTGGACGCGATGGCCGCGTCCACCTCGTTGTTGATCATGCCCTTCCACATCGCCCCGTAGCTGGAAAATTCGACCAGCTTGACGTCCTTCGGTGTCAGGCTGCCGAAGGCCAGCACCGCGAACGCGTTCTGGTTGAGGGCGGGCGAACCGACCACCATGCCGATGCGCTTGCCCTTGAGGTCCTTGACCTCCTTGACCCCGGTGTCGGCGGCGACGCCGAGCGAGATCGAGTTGCAGGAGCCCGAAGCGAGCATCAGCCGCAAGGGCTGCGGGCCCCACTCCTTCACCGCGAACTCGAACACCGCCTCCTGGGCGAAGTAAACGCCAATGCCCATCGCCGAGGCCTGCGCGCGCCCGCCCTTGAGCGGCGCGAGGCGTGCAACGTCGTTGCCGGCCGGCAGCACACGCACGTCGGTGCCATGCTTGTCCTTCATTGCCTTGCCGATCGCCACTGCCATGTTGAAACCTGACGAGCCGGTATCGTAGGCGGTGAAGGTGATGGTCGGCGGCAGCTTGATGTCTTGTGCAAAGGCGCCGAACCCGATGGCGGCTGCGGCCGCGGCCAGCGAAACTCGCGCGAAACGCTTCTTCATGGCGTACTCCTTCAGGATTCGGTTGACGTGCCGGTGTTCAGGTATCGGGGATGGTCCGAAGGCACACTATATAGAACAATGCCGGCCATCGCCATCGGGTCGAACATTGTGTCGAACATCGGGCCGTCCCTGCGCAGACCGGCAATCTTTGCCGGCACGCCGCGCAAGCGTGCAAATGTGGTCAGGGCGGGAACGGCGCAATCGCCCAGATCATTGATGCGGGCAGCGCATCGCTCAAGTCCAATCCATCCGCCTGCGCAGCCTGTTGCCTCCGAAATGATTGTCTGCCAACGGTCTTGTGGCATCCCCCATTCCAAATCCGAGCTCTGTGGCTCAGGCCAGGAACGCGTCGATGGCGCGCTGTACGGCCAGCGGTTCCTCGTACTGGACCCAATGGCCGGCGTCATCGATGAGGTGCAAGTGCCGCAGGCGGCAATGGCTGAGCGCCTCGGGCAGGCGATGCAGCTCTTCCCGGGCGAGCGCATCTTCACGCCCGCAGATCGCGACGACCGGGCACTGCCAGCGCAATTGCAGCCGCGTCATGACGTCGCCGCGCGAGATGCGCCGCCGGCGCAGTCGATCGCGCGCGAAGTTGGCGGTATGCAGCGCCACGGCAGTAGCGTCGATCGATGCCGGGCGATGCAGCATCATGCGTTGCAGGTTGTGGCGCACCGCCTGCTCGTGCTGTTCGGGCGTCATGCCCACGGCCAGCGATTTGAGCCCCAGCGGTGAGTAGCGCAAGCCCAGGGCAGGTGGGGCGATGAGCACCAGGCGCTCGATCAGCTGCGGGTGATGCGCGGCAACGAAGCCGGCTACCATCGAACCAAACGAAAAGCCGACCAGATCGACTGGCGTGCCGTTGGCGCATTGCGCAATGCCCGCGGCCACGGTTTCAAAAATGGAATCGGCATCGGTCGCACCCGGTGGCAGCGCAGAGTCGCCGCACCCGGGCAGATCGGGCGCCCACACGGTGCGCGATAGCGCCAGCGCATCGATGTTCCTGATCCAGTGGTTCCAGGATCCGCTGCCGCCGTGCAGCAAAACCACCGGCGGAGCGCTACTCGCCAGTGGGCTGTTGCCCCAGCGGCGCCACGCCATGGCGCCGTCGGGGCCGCAGGGCGTGGTCGAGCGCGTGGCAAGCCCTTCCAGGCGTTGCACCTCGGGCAAGCCCTGAAGTGCGGCAATCACGCCGTCAATCTCCGTCACGCTATTGCGTCGCTCCAGGCACAGCCCACAACACGCTCAGCCGACGATGCGCAGCGTTTTCGCGGCGGGATCCACCTCGACCTGCGCGCCATCGCGAATCGCGGCGGTGATGTCGCAATCGAACCCGGCCAGCATCGGCACGTCACCCAGGGCGGCGCCTTGCGCGAGGATCGGGTTGACGGTATTGAAAACGATCGCCAGCGGGATGATGCCGCGCGATTGCATCTCGTGCAGCATCCACGCACTGGCCACGCCGCCTTTGGCGGTGTCGAGCACCAACACCTTGCCGACATAGCTGCGCCCGACCAGCTTGTGTGCCGGGCGCGAAAACACGCCGGCGATGCGATCGAGGTCGTAGCGGGCGGAGAAGCCGTCCTTGGCGACCATCGCTGGGCCGCGCACCGTGCGGCCCATGGCGTGGCGCGCCGTGAATACGGAGGTTGATTTTTCCGGAGCGGTGCTCATGCGAGTTTCCCTTTCTCGGCCGCGTCGACGCACTGATCCATCGAGGCCAGCATCGGCTGGTAGCCGTAGCCACCGAGGATGTTGACCATCTTCGCGCTGTTGGTGACGAGGCGCTTCCAGCCCTTGGCCTCGGCCATCTCGCGCGCATAGGATTGGTAAAAGCACATACCTGAGAGTACGGTACCGCCGGCCTCTTCAATGGTGTGGGTGTAACCCATGCGGTCGCAGTCGGGTTTGAC
>JANLTL010000375.1:0-3297 GCA_031362905.1 Burkholderiales bacterium
TGGTCTGCTGGCACTGGTGGGTGGCCGGATCCATCCACGCGTCGTAGTGCTGCAGGCGGTCGCGCGCGCTCATCTTGCGTCCCTCCAGCTTCTTGATCACCGCGATGTTGTTGGTGGTGCCGGCCTCCTCGACGCAGCGCAACAGTTCGCGCGTTGCCATGTAACCGTTGTGATAGACGTTGCCCGGCACGCGGATCGCCATGCCCGGATAGTGCTTCTGGTAGGCGGCCACGAACTCCTTCACGCCCGGCAGGTCGAGCTTGTAGTACCAAGTGGTGCCGAACACGCCGAAGATCGCTTCCGGCCCCAGGCCATAGACATCCGGCCAGTCCTGCTGGTTGTTGATCCACGCGGTGCTGTTTTGCATTTTCAGCTGCACCACCTGCTGGCGCAGCGCCTTGATGTCGTCACCGCCGATGGCGGTGGCCACGGCGTTGGGTTTGAGCTGCTGCAACTTGAGCAGGTAGGAGGAGAAGTCGCGCGTGTTCTGCGGCACCAGTAATTCCTCGACGATCTTGCCGCCATTGGCTTCGACCAGCGCGCGCGTCGCCTTCGATGTGCTGTGGCCCCACACGTAGTCATTGGTCATCAGCACCCAGTTGCGGCCGTTGGCGCGAATCGCGTTCTTGACAATCGCGTGGGCGAAGTTGGTGCCATTGCCGTCCCACACGAACTTGACGCGGTGGCAATCCTTGCCGGCCTCGGTGGGCGAGCTCGAATTGGTGTTGAGGAAAACCGTGCCGTACTTCTGCGCCACCTGGCTGATGGCGTTGGCCACACCCGAGTGCACCGCGCCGACCAAAAATGCTGCTTCGTTGCGCGCGATCATGCGCTCTGCCACGCGCGAGCCGGTGGCCGGCGTGGTCTCGGTGTCCATGTGGATCGCCTCGATGCGCCGGCCCAGCACGCCGCCCTTGTCGTTGAACTCCTTGATCGCCATCATCGCGCCGAGACGTTCCTCGCCGCCGCTGGCGGCAAACTGGCCCGAGGCATCCATGGTGAGGCCGATCACCAGCGGTTTCTTCTGCGCGGCCTGTGCCCACACGCGGTTGTGTTTCCACGGGCCCATGAAGGGCGCTGCGGTGCTGAGGCCGGCGCCAGCAACGGCCAGCGCGCCGGTCTTGAGCAGGGTGCGCCGAGAAGCGGAAAGCTTTTTGTCATGCTGTTTGGTGTCGCTCATGCTGTTCTCCTTTGGTTTGGGTGCGGATTAACGCGGGACGATCTTGACGTCGTTCAATTTTTCCTGCGCCTCGAACAACGAGGCGATCAGCTTGTCGCCGAAGCCGGCATTCACGGCAGCAATGAAACTCTGGTGCGTCGCCTCGCCGATGAAGCTTGATACCGGCAGCGACTCGGCAAGATGGGTGTAGTAGCGCAAGTCCTTCTGCGCGTTCGAGATGCCGAACTTGAAACCGGTGACGTCACCCGCCTGAAGGGTCTTGGCCGCCATCATCTGAAAAATGCCGCAGTTGACGCCGCCCACCGAGATCACGTCATACAGGCGGTTCAGATCCAGTCCGGTTTTGGCTGCCACCGCAAACGCCTCGGCAATCGTAGCGGCGAAGGTCATCGCCATCATGTTGTTGACCAGCTTCAATACATGGCCGTGGCCGGGCGGGCCGACGTGGAAGATGTTTTCGCAGAAGGCCTTCAACACCGGCTCGACCGTCTTGAAATCGGCAGCGTCGGCGCCGACCATGCAGTTGAGCTTGCCTTCCTCGGCTTCTTTCGGCGTTCGTGCCAGCGGTGCGTCGACCAGCTTGACGCCCTTGGCGGCGAGGTCAGTGCGGATTCGTGTAGTCGAGTGCGGTTCTGCGGTGGAGCAATCGACCACGATCAGCCCCGCGCGCGCGCCACCGAGCAGGCCATCTGTGCCGTAGACGATGTCTTCGACCTGGGGCGAGCCGGTGACACAGATGAATACGATGTCGGACGCGTTCGCGCAGGCTGCGTTGGTCTTGGCCTCTTTCGCACCGGCGGCCAGCAGATCAGCCAGGTTGGCGCGATTGCGGTTGGCCTTGATGGTCACGCCAAAGCCCTTGGCGAGCAGATTTTTCACCATGCCGTGGCCCATCATGCCGATGCCGACGAAGCCGATGCGTTGTGTCATTGATGTCTCCGTTTGAACATGATTCAGGCCGCCACGCGCGCGGGTTCGCTTGCATTGCGCGCGCTCCGCCAACCGGTGATCAGCCGCGCGTAGCGCGTGGCGATGTCGCCCACGACCTGGTCATCGCCCATCGTTCCGGCAAACCAGGCAGTCGCAGCGTCGGCGAAGATCGAGCGCCCTACCGCAAAGCCGCGGCAGATTGCATGCGGCGCGGCGAGGTCGAAACTTTTCTGCAAGTCCCCTTCGGAGGCTTCCAGGCCGAGCAGCAGTACACCGCGGCAATGCGCGTCGTTGCGTCGAATCGCGTTGGTGATGGCAATCCACGCCGCGCTGCTGGCAGCCGGCGGCAGCTTCCACCAGTCGGGGCGGATGCCGGCCGCATAAAGCTGCTGCAGGGCGCGGGCGAGGGTGGTGTCGTCGTTGTCGAGGTTGCGCGGCGGAATCACTTCGACCAGCAATTCGTGGAAGCTCGCGATGCAGGCGTCCTGCAAGGCGGTGAGGGTGAGAATCTGGTGCGCGCGCAAATCGGCGTCATCGTCCGGGTGGTAAGCGACCAGGCACTTGGCGACATGCTCACCCGGCCACGAACGCAAGGTAAGGGCAGGCTGGTCGCCGGCTTCGAACTGCAGCGGACGCGAGCCCGGCAACTCCACCGGCCGCGCTACCCACCAGCCAATTCCGGTGACGGTCGGCAAAATGTCTTCGCCAAAACGGTCATCGAGGATCACGCCGTATTGAATGTTGCCGGCGTCGCGCGCCAGGGCAGCACCCTGTTTCGCTCCGGCGGCGATCAGGCGCTTGAAATCGCTGATCTTGTGCGCGGGGGCGCCATGTTGCGCGGCAATCTCGTCGAACTGTGCGCGATGATCGAAGGCCAGCACCGCCAACTCGGGCCAATCGCGCGTCCGCGTGCTGGCGCGGTGCAGGTGCTCGAGCGTGGCATCCTCGCGCACCCGTTCGCTGGCGGCGCCATGCTTGAGGAAGTATTGCAGCTCTTCCCAGCTCGGCATCGCCGGCGCGCAGCCGTGGCGCGAGACCACCAGTGCCCCGCAGGCATTGGCGTAGGTGCAGCAGCGCGCCAGGTCTTCATCGCGCAGCCAGCCAGCGAGGAAGCCCGCCATGAAGGCATCGCCGGCGCCAAGGATGTTGAACACCTCGACCGGAAATCCCGGCCCCATGATGCCGGC
>JANLTL010000378.1:0-7319 GCA_031362905.1 Burkholderiales bacterium
TGCGGCTCGGTCACTTCTTCGCCGCGGATGCGCACCGAACCGGCAGTCTTGGGAATCAAGCCGGCGATGATGCGCAGCAGGGTGGTCTTGCCGCAGCCGCTCGGGCCGAGCAGCGCGACAAACTCGCCTTCCTCGAAGCAGAGCGATGCCTCGTCGATCGCGACCAGCGGCTCACCCACGACGCGACCGTAGCGCCGCTGCTCGAACACGCGTCTGACACCGACGAGTTCGCCGAAGCTCATGGTGATCCCGGCCTTGCCTGGCTTGCCTGGATCGGGGCGACACTGGAAGGGAACATCGTGCGCGGGTCTGGGGATGACGGGGTTTGAGGAAGGTGGGATGTAAAAGGCGGCGCGAAAAGCGGGTAGACGCCAGAGAAATTTCATGTAATATATCACACAAGATTCGCGCTGTCGCACCATTCCAAATGTTCCGAGCGCTTCGAGCGTTCCAACTGTTCGAACCTGTCAGCCCATTCAGGCCGTCCAAGTCCATAGCGGGACACCATGTCTTCTGTCGCTTCCCCGATCGCTGCCGTCAAAGCCAAGCCCGGCAACGCCGCCAGGCACGCCCTCAAGGCGGCGCCGCGCGTCTCGCTGGCCAACACCGCCTACGCCGATCTGAAACGGCGCATCCTGTCGCTCGAGCTCGAGCCCGGTCAGTTCGTCACCGAGCCGGCGCTCTGCGACTTGCTCGAATTGGGGCGCATGCCGGTGCACCAGGCGGTGCATCGGCTCATGAGCGAAGGCTTCGTGCAGATCCTGCCGCGCAAGGGCATGATCATCCGCCCCGATTCGCTGCACGACGTGCTCGAACTGCTCGAAGCGCGTTCCATCATCGAGCCGCAGATCGCAGCGCTCGCAGCCAAGCGCATCTCGGCGGACCAGCTGGTCGCCCTGCGCGCGCTGCTCGAGCGCGCCAGCGCCCTGGTTGACGAGCGCCACCGCAGCGAATTCCTGATGGCCGATCGCGCGTTTCACCACGCGATTGCCGAGGCTGCCGGCAACTCGGTGCTGATTGACGCGCAGCGCCCATTGCACGAACGCACGGCGCGGCGCCATCTGCGCGTCTGGGAGCCCGATGCCCTGAGCGTGACGCAGCGCGAGCATGAGGCCATCGGTCGCGCGCTCGCGCGGCGTGACCCGGTCGCGGCCGCCAAGACCATGCTGGCCCACGTGCAATCGCTGCGCCGGCGCATCATCGGCCGGCCCGACGCTGGCGCACGCTCGATGCCGTTCACTGATAGTGTAGGTCCCCGGCGCGGCACGCCGGGTTCGAATGCAAATCCTTAAAAGGAGAAACCCATGGAGAAACATATGGAAAAACCTATGCGCATGTTCCGCACCCTGTCTGCCCTGATTCTCGCCGCTGCTGCGCTGCTGCCCGGCACTGCTCCTGCGCAGGAGCGCGACATCAAATTTACGCTCGACTTCATCGCGCTCGGCCGCCACGCGCCGTGGTACGTGGCCGTCGCCAAGGGTTACTTCAAGGAAGAGAAGCTCAACGTCACCATCATGCCCTCCAAGGGCACGGCTGACGCGATTCGCGCGGTCGAAACCGGTATCGCCGACTTGGGCTTCATCGATGTGCCGAGCCTGGTCGCCGGTGGCGCGGGCGCGACCTCCTTGCGCATGGTGGCGGTCAACTACCAGAAGCCGCCTTACTGCGTGTTCTCGCTCAGCCCAGGTGCCAACGTGACCACGCCCAAGGACATGGTTGGCCTCGAGCTCGGTTCAAGTACCGCGTCGTTCGTGCCGCGCATCCACCAGGCCTTCATGAAGATGCACGGGCTCGACCCCAATACGCTCAAGGTCGTCAATATCGACGGTGCAGCACGCGTGCCGATGCTGGTGGCGCGCAAGGTGCAGTCGATCGACCTGTTCGTGATGAGCGAACCCGGCATCAAGCGCGCTGTCAAGGATGGCGATGCCAAGTGCATGCTGCTGGGCGATCACGGCCTGGACATTTACGCCAACGGCATCGGCGTCAAAGACGATTTCCTGCAGAAGAACCCCGAGGTGGTGCGCGGCTTCGTGCGCGCCGCGCTGCGCGGCTGGAAGGATGCGCTGGCCAACCCCGAAGAGGCGGCGCGCCTGCAAACCCAGACCCTCAAGGCGCTCGATGCAGGCATCGTTGTAGAAGAACTGCGCATCGTGCGCCGTCTGGCAGTGACGCCCGACACCGAGAAATCGGGCCTCGGTTCCATGACCATGGAGAAGATGACCCGTACCGTCGACTTCATCAACAACAACGTGCCGATCGAGGGCCGCAAGTTCACCGCTGCGGAAATCTTCCGTGACGGCTTCCTGCCGCGCGAGCCGATTCGTCCGTGAGTCGCAGTATGCAGAGCGCCGGCAAACCCGTCGTCATCGTCGGCGCCGGGCCGGTGGGTCTGACCACGGCGCTCGGCTGCGCGCAGCAAGGCATCCGGTTCGTGGTGGTCGAAGACGACCCCCAGTTGTCGCTCGACACCAAGGCCGGCACCACGCTCTCGCGCACGCTTGAAGTGTGGCGCCGCTACGGTGTCGCCGACGCGATGCTCAGGCATGCCCTGCGGGTGGACGAAATCGGCGACATCGACCGCGCCACCCAGAAGTCACGCAATTCGGTGCGCCTGGATGTGCTCGGCGCAGACACGCGCTACCCCTTCGTGATCAACATGCCGCAGCACCACATGGAGCCCGTGCTCGAGGCCGCAGTACTGGCCACCGGCATGGGTGAGATTCGGCTCGGCCATCGGCTGGTCGGCTTTGAGCAAGACGGCGATGGGGTGCGCGTGAAGGTGCAGACTGCGCAGGGTGCGGTCGAGATTGAAGCGAGCTATCTGCTCGGGTGCGATGGCGGGCACAGCACCGTGCGCGACCTGCTCGGGTTCACCGTCGAGGGTGAATCGATGCCCGAGCGCTACGCCCTGGTCGATCTGGAACTCGACCTGGACGTGGCCGACCGGCGCGACTATCCGTATCTGGCCTATTTCGCCGACCCGGTTGAATGGATGATCCTGGTGCGCCATCCGCACTGCTGGCGCTTCCTGTTTCCGCTCGCGCCCGATGTCGAAGAGCCGAGTCTCGACGACCTGCGCACCAAGGCGCTGTCGTTCGTGGGCGCGGTCTCGAACGTGAAGGCGCTCAACAAGGTGGTGTATCGGGTGCACCACCGGGTGGCCAATCGCTGGCGCGACGGGCGGGTGTTTTTGCTCGGCGACGCGGCGCACCTGATCACCCCGATGTGGGCGCTCGGACTCAACACCGGCGTCCAGGACGCATCCAACCTGCCGTGGCGGCTGGCGTGGGTGATGCGCGGCTGGGCCGACGCTGCGTTGCTCGACGGCTACGAGCGCGAGCAGAAGCCGCTCGCCCTCGATGGTTCGCGCGAGATGGCCAACGCGGCGCGCGCCTACATGCAAAAGCAGACCCAGGCTGCCGCCGCGATGACCGACAACAACTGGGGCAATGCTTACACCCGCGCGATGCTTGCGATCCGCCTCGACGTCGAGGGGAGCGGCGCGTCTTCGATGGTCAAGTCAGAGAGCGAGCCGCCGGTGCTGATCGGCGATCGCCTGCCCGATGCGCTGGTGCACGCGCCCGACGGGCGCGAGACGCGCATCCACGATCTGTGCGGCGAGCGCTTCGTGGCCTTGTACTTCACCGATGTGCGGCGCCGCCCGGACGTGCCGGCCTCGTCGCCGGGGCTGGCGCACTACGTAGTCTCGCGCTGGGATGCGCCGATGGATTCGGGTCTGCGTGACCGCGCCCTGCTTGACGTCGGCGGGCGCCTCGCGCGCCGCCTCGGCGTGGCGCCCGATACGCTGGTACTGGTGCGGCCGGACGAGCACATCGCGGCGATTGCGCAGATCGCGCCCGGCGTGGGTGATCGACTCTATGCACACGTGACCGGCCGTCCCTCCGTGACCACCACCCACAGCCCGGTGCCGGCATGACCCGCGTCACCTACGATTTCGCCGGCTCGGTGATGCTCGTCACCGGCGGCGCCTCGGGCATCGGGCGCGCCACCGCGCTGGCCTGCGCCCGCCACGGTGCACAGGTGATCGTGGCCGATGTGAACACCGCAGGCCTCGCATCGCTGGCCGGCATCGAGCGTATCGATGCACGGCTCGTAGACGTCGGCGATGCTGCTGCGGTCGCTGCGCTGATCGGGGATGTCGAGCGCACCCATGGCCGCATCGATGCGGCGGTGCTGGCCGCGGCGATCCAGTCACGCCAGCCGCTCGCCGAGATTGACGACGCCCAATGGCGGCGCCACATGGCGGTCAATCTCGACGGCGTGTTCTACGCGATCCGTGCGCTGACGCCGATTATGCAGCGCCAGCGGCGCGGCGCGATCCTGGCCTTTACGTCGGGGCTCGCCACCCTCGGTTGGCCCGGCGCGGCGGCGTATGCGACCACCAAGGCCGGTTTGGTCGGCCTGATCAAGTGCGCCGCTCTGGAGCTGCGGCCCTTTGGCGTGCGCGCCAACCTGCTCTCGCCGGGGCTGGTCGCCACGCCGGTGTTTCTGGATGCCGCCTCCGAGGCGGAGATTGCGATGTACCGCAACTCGGTCGGGATCTCCGAGCCCGAAGATGTGGTGGCGACCATTCTGCATTTGATCTCGGATGCGTCGGCCAGCATGACCGGCGCCGTGATCGAACGCCGCCTTTTTCCAACGCAACAGGAATCTTGACCATGGTGCTGCGAGACTTCTTCACGCGCCGTCGCTGTCTCGCGATTTGCGCGGCGCTGGCCCTGACCGGTGTGCCGGCGAGTGCGATGGCGCAGGCCTATCCGACCAAGCCGGTACGCTTGATTCTGACCAACCCGCCGGGCGGCACCGTCGATACGCTCGCGCGCGTGCTGGCAGACGAGCTCACGCGCGCCCTGGGCCAGCCCTTCGTGATCGAAAACCGCCCCGGGGCCAACGGTATGCTCGGCGGCGAGCTGGTGGCCACAGCGCCGCCCGATGGCCACACCATCCTGTTCGGCCCGCCCGGCCCGATCGCGCTCAACCGCCTGCTCTACCAGAAGATGCCGTATGACCCCGCCACCGTTTTTGCCCCGGTGTCCTGGGTGGCAAACGCGCCCCTGGTGCTGGTGGCGCACCCGGCAGTGCCGGTGCAAACAGTCGCAGAGCTGATCGACTATGCCAGGAGCCGGCCCGGGCAGGTCGCCTACGCGTCACAAGGCAATGGCTCGAGCGGCCACCTGGCGATGGAGCTGCTCTCTTCGATGGCCGGCATCAGCATGATTCACATTCCGTATCGCGGCAGCGCCCCGGCGCTCACCGACCTGATCGGCGGGCGCGTGCAGTTCATGTTCGACAACACCACCTCGAGCCTGCCGCAGGTGACGCGCGGCGCGTTGAAAGCGCTCGCGGTAGCCGAGCGCGAGCGCCTCAAGGCCGCGCCGAACATCCCCACGGTGCAGGAGTCGGGCCTGCGCGACTTCGAAGCCACGCCCTGGTTCGGTGTCGTCACGCGTGCCGGCACGCCGCGCGAATCGATCGAACGCTTGTCGGCCGCGATCGCGCAGGCGGTGAACCGCCCGGAGGTACAGGCGCGCTTTGTGCCGCTCGGCGTGGAACTGCGCGGCACCACGCCCGCGGCGTTCGCGGCGCACATTGCCTCGGAGCTGGTGAAGTGGGAGCGCATCGTCAAGCTCTCGGGCGCCAAGCTTGATTGAGCCTGCCCAGGGAGCACAAGCGTGATTGATCTTGACGTTCACACCCACCTCGCACCCATCGACGCACCGCGCCTGCTCACCCTGACCGGTGTGCGCTGGGACGCAGCCGCGCAAGCGCTGACGCTCGACGGTCACGCGGTGCGCATGGCCGGCCTGTTCCAGCCGCAGCGCCTGATTGCGTGGATGGACCAGCACGCCGTGCGGCGCGCCTGGGTATCGATCCCGCCGCCGTTGTATCGCCAGGCCCTCGGCGCCGCCGACGCGCTCGCCTGGTGCACTTACGTGAATGAAGAATTGTTGAAGATCACGCAGGCCAGTGGCGGGCGGCTTGAGGCGCTCTACTACCTGCCACTCGAGCATGTGGCCCTGCTCCCGGCGTTGCAGGCGCGCTACGACGCCAGCGCCTTCGCCGGCATGGCGGTGGCGGCTGGTGGCCACCCGGACATCGTGATGGATGACGCCAAATACGAGCCGCTGTGGCGCTGGCTCGACGAACTCGGCGCGTCGGTGTTCGTCCATCCCGGCACCTGCTGCGACACGCGCCTGGCGCGCCACTACCTCGAGAATCTGGCCGGCAACCCGATGGAAACCGGCGTCGCCGCCGCGCATCTGGTGATGGCCGGCGTGCCGGGCCGGTTTGCACGCATTCGCTTCGTGCTCGCGCATGCGGGCGGTACTTTCCCGATGCTGTGTGGCCGGCTGCAGCACGGCTTCCTCACCAAACGCCCGGGGGTCGATCTCGGCGTCGAGCTGCCGTTGCAGGCGGCGCGGCGCTTCTGGGCCGACGGAATCGCGCACCACCCCGCTGCACTCCATGCGGCGCGCGCGGTGTTTGGCGCGGAGCATGTGGTGTTCGGCTCGGACTGGCCGTTTCCGATGGGTACGACGCCTGAGGCGATGGACCAAACCGGAATGAGAGCATAGCGGAAGGTGCGGCCGAGACCGTAAGTTTCGACAAGCGCGCCGGCAAGCTGCCGGGGTGGCGCGTGCTTAAGTGAGGGCCGCGCACAGCGCTTGAGCGGCGCCGTGCTGCGGACGTCGACTGCAACGAAACCGCTCGCCTTGGCACAATCGGCGCGTCGGGGTGGCGTTCCTCCCCCCGGCTGCAACGGGCATCGGGCATCAAGATGATGAAGTTTCCCTGGCAAAAGACTCTGCTGCGCTCGCATCGGGCCAGCCTTGCAGGCGCGCCTCGTGCACGGCCGGCATTGCGGCGGGCGCCGGGCTCGTGACACCCGGCCTGCTCGCTCTTCCTGATTTTCGGCGGCTTTGGCTGGTCGGGTTTATCACCTATCTGGTGCGCTGGCTCGAAATGCTCGCCTTCGGCCTGTTCGCCTACGAGATCACCAACTCGGCCTTCATCGTCGCCCTGTTGAGCATGCTGCGGCTGTTGCCGATGGGCTTGTTCGGCGCGTTTCTCGGCGTTGCGGCCGATCGCTTCGAGCGGCGCAACGCGCTGATCGTGATGGTCACGGTCTCCTTGGCATGTGCGCTGGGGTTGGTCGTACTGGCGAGTCTGGACGCAATCAAGGTCTGGCACCTCGCGGTCGCCAGCTTTCTCAATGGCATTTGCTGGGCAGCTGACAATCCGGTGCGCCGCTCGATGGTCGGCGATGTCGTCGGCCCCGACCGCATGGGGCGCGC
>JANLTL010000379.1:0-13026 GCA_031362905.1 Burkholderiales bacterium
ATGACGCGGTTCGAGACCTTGCGTGCGAAGCCCATTTCGTGGGTGACGCACATCATGGTCATGCCTTCCTGCGCGAGCTGCACCATTACGTCGAGCACTTCGCCGACCATTTCGGGGTCGAGCGCCGAGGTCGGCTCGTCAAACAGCATGCAGATCGGGTCCATCGAGAGCCCACGCGCGATTGCCACGCGCTGCTGCTGGCCGCCCGAGAGCTGGCCGGGGAATTTGTCTTTTTGCGCAATCAGGCCGACGCGGTCGAGATACTTGAGGCCTTTTTCGTTCGCCTCTGCCGGGCTGCGGCCAAGCACCTTGACCTGCGCGATGGTGAGGTTTTCGGTCACCGTCATATGCGGGAACAACTCGAAATTCTGGAACACCATACCGACCCGCGAGCGCAGCTTGGGCAGGTTGGTCTTGGGGTCGCCCACCGAGATGTTGTCGAGAAAAATTTCGCCTTTCTGAAATTCTTCCAGGCCATTGACGGTCTTGATCAGGGTTGACTTGCCCGAGCCCGACGGGCCGCAGACCACCACCACATCACCCTTTTTGACCGACGTCGTGCAGTCAGTCAACACCTGAAAACTGCCGTACCACTTGCTGACGTTTTTGATTTCAATCATTTGATTTCCCCGATTTGATCAGCGAATGATCGCAATTTTGTTCTGGAATTTCTTGACCGCGCTTGACAAGCCGAAACACAGGACGAAGTAGACCAGCGCCACGAACAGATACATCTCGACCAGGCGGCCATCGCGCTGCGCCACTTTCGAGGCGGCGCCGACAAAGTCGGTGATCGACAGCACGTAAACGAGCGAGACGTCCTGGAACAGCACCACGGTCTGGGTGAGCAGCACCGGCGTCATGTTGCGGAACGCCTGCGGCAGCACGATGTTGCCCATTGCCTGCCAGTAGTTGAGGCCGAGTGCGTAGCCGGCCGACACTTGCCCGCGCGGGATCGACTGGATGCCGGCGCGCATGATTTCGCAGTAGTAGCAAGCCTCGAACATGATGAAGGTGATCAGGCACGAAGAAAAGGCGCCGACCTTGATCGGCTGGCCCGCAGTCCAGCGTACGCCGAGCGCGTCAAGCAGCCACGCCACCGCTCCCGGTGCGATACCGCTGAAGATGCCGATCACCCAGCTACCGATGTACGGCACCAGGAAATAAAACCAGAAAATCACCAGCACCAGCGGGATCGAGCGCACCAGATTGACGTAACCACCAGCCACCACCGAAAGCGGCTTGATGCTGGAGAGTCGGGACAGGGCCAGCAAGGTGCCGACGATGATACCGCCCACCATCGCCAGTGCAGTCAGTTGCAGCGTGAACACCATGCCGTCGAAGAACAAATACTTCCACGAGCGCTCGATGACGTTGAAATCGAAATTGGAGAACATGGTCTGGTTCTCCTTTTAGTGTCCGGCGCCCATCATGCCGCCGCCACCGATCAGCCCCGGTACTGCCACCTTCTTCTCGAGCAGGCGCATCAGGTTGACGACGATGATGTTGACGATGATGTAAATGAGCGTGGCGGCGGTGAAGGCCTCGAACACCTGGAACGAGAACTCCTGCATCGAGCGCGCGCGCGAGGTCAACTCGACCAGGCCGATGGTGAGCGCCACGGCGCTGTTCTTGATGATGTTGAGAAACTCGGATGTGAGCGGCGGCAGGATGATGCGAAACGCCTGCGGCAGCACCACGAAACGGTAAGTCTGCGGCAGCGTCAGACCGAGCGCCGTGCCGGCCATGGTCTGGCCGCGCGGCAGTGAGCCGATGCCGGCCTTGACCTGCTCGGCCACGCGCGCGGAGGTGAAAAAGCCCAGGCAAATGACGGCCGTCACAAAGGGGGCGTTGGGCAGCTGTTTCAACCAGTCGCCCATACCTTTGGGCAGCATTTCGGGCAGCACAAAAAACCACAGGAACATCTGCACCAGCAGCGGAATGTTGCGAAACAGCTCCACGTAGGCGTTGCCGACCATCACCATCCATTTGGTCGGGGTGGTGCGCATGGTCCCGACCAATGCACCAAGCGAGAGCGCGATGCACCAGGCAATCAGGGCGGTCGAGAGGGTCCAGCCGAGCCCCCCGAGCAGCGCCGTCATATAAGTGCCGGTGCCCTCCGGGTGGGCATCCCAGAAGATTTTCCAGTTCCAGTTGTAATTCATGGCGCCACTCCCGTTAGTCGCGAACTCCAGGCACGCAGGCGCGCCTATGGAGGATCAATTGCTGCAACGCAAACAAAGTGCCAAGGTGAAACAAAACGGGGAACTCTCGCGAGTCCCCCGTTTTGCATCGTCAGGCAGGGTGCAGCTTAGTACCTGGCCGGATCGCCCGAATCAGTCGGGGCGGCTACGACCTTCTTGAGCGCTGCCGTCATCGGCAGATTGAGGTTGATGCCTTTGGGAGGAATTGCCGACATGAACCACCTGGTGTAGATCTTGTCGAGTTCACCGCTCTTCATCAGGTTCATCACGGCGGTGTCGACCACTTTCTTGAACGTGGGGTCATCCTTGCGCATCATGATGCCGTAGGGCTCGACCGACAGCGCCTCTTGCGTGATCACATAGTCGGCCGGCGACTTGGAGCTCGCCACCAGTGAATAGAGCAGGATGTCATCCATCGCAAACGCCACGGCGCGGCCGGTCTCGATCATCAGGAAGGCTTCGGCGTGGTCTTTGGCGGCCATGATGTTCATGCCCAGGCCTTTGGAGCCGTTGAGCTCGGTGACCTGCTTGAGGTTGGTGGTGCCGCTGGTTGACACCAGCGCCTTGCCTTTCATGTCGTCGAGCTTGCTGATGTTCGAGGTCTTCTTCGACACCAGGCGATTGGCAGTCACAAAGGTTGTCGGTGCAAACGCGACCTGCTTCTGGCGCTCGATGTTGTTGGTGGTCGAGCCGCACTCAAGGTCGATGGTGCCGTTCGCCATCAGCGGGATACGCGTCGCCGAGGTGACCGGGTTGAGATTGACTTTCAGGTTGGGCAGTTTCAATTCGGCTTTGACGGCATCGGCGATCTTCATGCAGATGTCCATCGAGTAGCCGACCGGCTGTTGCTTGTCGTCGAAATACGAAAACGGGATCGACGCATCGCGATGACCGATGGTGATCGAGCCATCTTTCTTGATCTTGTCGAGGGTCTGGGCACCGGCGCCACCGGCCACGCCAACGGCGATGATCGCGGCGATTGCGCTTACTATTTTTTTCATGGTTTTATCTCCTTGGTTTGAGTCTTGAAATCGATGAATGACGCAGGCTACAGGGCCCCCACCCCGCAACTGCTCGAAATTGGTGCTGAACCGCGCATATTACAGTTTTATTACCGGTTTATCGAATATTGCGCTGCCGCGTCGGCTGGGTCAGCACCTCGGGCTTGAGAATCTCGATCAAGGCCTTTTCATCCAGCAAGCCGTGTTCCAGCACCAGCTCGGCGACGCCACGTCCGGTGGCAATTGCCTGCTTGGCGATCATGGTCGCATTTTCGTACCCAATGTAGGGATTGAGCGCCGTGGCCAGCCCCGCCGAGGTGCGCACACGCGCCTCGAGCAACTCGCGATTGGCGGTAATCCCGGCGACACAATTGACCGCGAGCGTCTGGCAGCCGGCGGTCAGGTGCGTGATGCTTTTGGCGAGGCTCCAGAACATGATCGGCTCAAAGGCATTGAGCTGCAACTGCCCGGCTTCGGAGGCCATGGTAATGGTGATGTCGTTGCCGACCACCTCAAAGGCGATCTGATTGACCACTTCAGGGATGACCGGGTTGACCTTGCCCGGCATGATCGATGAGCCGGCCGCGCGCGCCGGCAGGTTGATCTCGCCAAAGCCGGCCTGCGGGCCACTGGAGAGCAGGCGCAAGTCGTTGCAGACCTTGGAGAGTTTGACGGCGATGCGTTTGAGCACGCCTGACAATTGCACAAAGGCGCCGGTGTCTTGGGTGGCCTCAATCATGTTGGCGGCGGTCTTCAGGGGCAGGCCCGACAAGCCGCTCAGATAGCGGCAGGCGAGGCCGGCGTATTCGGGGTCGGTGTTGATGCCGGTTCCAATCGCGGTCGCGCCCAGATTGATTTCCTGGATCAGTGCCATCGCCTCGGTCAGGCGCGCTTCATCTTCACCAAGCATGATGGCGTAAGTGGTGAACTCCTGGCCGAGCGTCATCGGCACGGCGTCCTGCAACTGCGTACGCCCCATCTTGAGCACATCGCGAAATTCAAAGGCTTTCTTCTCGAAGGCCTCGCGCAATTGCGCCATCGCGACCAGCAGACGCGCAATCGCGAAACACGCGGCGACCTTGAGTGCGGTGGGGTAAACGTCATTGGTGCTTTGCGAAGCGTTGACGTCTTCTATCGGGTGCAGCGTCGCGTAGTCGCCCTTGGCGGCGCCCATCAACTCGAGCGCACGATTGGCGATCACCTCGTTTGCGTTCATGTTGGTCGAGGTGCCGGCGCCGCCCTGGATGACGTCGACCACAAATTCACCGAGGAGCGCACCGCCGGCCACTTCCGCACATGCGGCGTCAATCGCACGCGCCTTGCCCGCGTCGATCAGCTTGAGGTCGAGATTGGCGCGGGTGGCGGCTTGCTTGACCAGCGCGAGTGCGCGGATCAGGTCAGGGTAGGCGCCGATCCGCGTGCCGCTGATCTGGTAGTTCTCCAGCGCGCGCAGGGTGTGGATGCCCCAGTAAGCGGCGGCGGGAATGTCGCGCTCACCGAGGAGGTCATGTTCAACGCGGGTCAGGTCTGGGGTGGCAGCAGGAACCGATGCAGGGGAGGCGGTAGTCATGTGAACTTCCAGTCAATTTGATTGATGGAGCGAGACTGTACGCAGCCGCGGCGCGCTAGGCCAATGCTATGTTTTCATCACTTTATGCCTTTTCGGCATAACCTTACCGGCACGCGTTGTGCCGCCCGCCGCCTGCGGCCGCCGCAGCGCATCCGGCTTGCCGGTCTGATTGGCCGTTTGCGCCGCCAGGTAGTCCCACACCTCCAGCGCCGCACGTTTGCCGGGCCGTGCTGGTGAGGGCCGTTCGCGATATAGCCGAATTTCCATTTCGACGCTCCACGCCTCCCCCGCCAGAGCGAGTGTCCCCGCTTTCAATTCCGCCACCACTGCACTGGCGGGCAGGAAGGCGACACCGTGACCGTTGAGCGCCATCATCTTCAAACCCTCGGCCATGTCGGTCTCGTAGCGTTTCTCCAGGTGCGGCGGCTTTTTTGCGTCCGCCAGGATCATCTCCACCATGCGCCCGAGATAGGCGTTCTGGCCGTAGCACAGATACGGCAACGGCTTCTCGCGGGTGCCGGGCAAGGCAAAGACGGAGTTGCCAATGCGGTCTGCGCGCGCATAAGGCGCAATCTGTTCACGCCCAAGCAAGAGCATGTCATAGCGCTGTGGATCGAGTTGCACCGGCTGGCGCGCATGGTGATAGCACATCAACAAATCGCAGCCACCTTCGACCAGGCGCATCACGGCGTCGTGTACGTTGGCGGCGATCAGGCGGCTTTTGAGCGGGCCGTAGCCTTGCTCCAACGCGTGAAGCCAGCGCGGGAAATAGGTGAGCGACAGCGTGTGCGGGGCAGCGAAATCAATCTCGCGCGCGGCGGCAGCGCGCTGGCCGCGCAACAAGGCGCGGGTGGTGGCGATGCTGTCGAGTATCGCCAATGCCTGCTCGTAAAACACCTCGCCAGCGGGAGTAAGCCGGGTGGGATACGAGGTGCGGTCGATCAGGTCGGCACCGAGCCAGGTTTCAAGCGAGCGGATGCGCCGCGAGAAGGCCGGCTGCGTGACGTGGCGCAGCCCGGCCGAGCGCGAAAAGCTGCGCGTCTCGGCGAGCGAGATGAAGTCTTCAAGCCATTTCGATTCCATGACAAGCAGGGTAGCGCAATCGGGCAGGGCTGGACGGCGCCGCCCGGCCGCCGCCAGGCTTGCGCGGGTCCGACCTGGCCTTGATCGCGTGCGCGCAGGGCTACGCTGCGCGGCGTGCCTCGCTGTCGCGCAGCCTCAGCGCCGCATTCACGGTGGCGCGCGCGAGGGCATCGGTGGCGTCGATGACACGTACGCTGCGGTTTGCATGCGTAAGGGCGGCCTGCAGGATCGCCAGCGGAATCTCGGTGCAACCCAGTACCAGTGCATCGATCCCCTGCCCGGCCAGGCGCTGCGCTACCGGAAGCAGCAACGCGCGCGCCTGGTCGATCTCGTGGCGCTTCACTGCGGCGACACCCGGCATGACGGCTACCGTCATTTCATCTTCGGCAGGCACCAGCCATTCAATGCCGCCGCCGCAGCGCTCTTCGATGCGGAGCTGATAGAGCCGCGAAGCCAGGGTCGCCGTGGTGCCCATCAGCCCGATCTTGCGCGCGCCGGCCAGTTGTTCGGCGACGGCGTCAGCGATATGCAGGAACGGCACCGGCAGTTCCGCCGCCAGCGCGGCATGCCAGAGGTGCGCGGTGTTGCAGGGCATGGCGATCACCTCGCAGCCTGCATCGATCAAACGCTGCGCCACGACACGCAAAGCAGGCAGCACATCTTCGCCGCGACCCTGCAGGGCTGCCACACGATCGGGAATCTGCGGCGCGGACTCAAGCGTGACCGGGAAATGGTCCTGGTCGCGTGCGGCCGGCGTGGCGCGCGTGAGCTTGGCGAAAAAATCAGCGGTGGCCAGTGGCCCCATGCCGCCGAGGATGCCGATGCGGGGAAGCTGTGATGGTTTCATTGATGGTTTCATTGATGGTTTCATGCAGCAATGCTAATGCAGGTTCCTCGAACAATCCAATGCCGAATCTGTATGGACGCATCCTGACTGATCAACATGCGCACTTCAATCCGTGACATCACGCGCCGACCCCTCGTGCAACGCGACACACGGGCAAATCAAGCGATTGCGCAAACTCGCCATCACCTCACCATCACCTCGCCGCTTGTCAACCCAGTTTGTCAACCCATTCCCCAACCAGCGGAGCCCGCCGTGCGCCCTTTCCTGAAGATCAGTTGTCTCGCCACCGCCGCCTTCTTTGCGTCGATGGTTTATGCACAAGACAACAAGCCGGGCATGACCGACTTCAAGCCGGGCGGTGCCGGTGACCGGTGCGGCCTCAGCGGGGGGCGCCAGCGACGCCGCGCCCTCACTCGAAAAATGCGAAAAGGGCTTTGGCACGATTGCCGTCGTGCAGCCACAGGATTACGTCACGGCGGCGCTGGCCAAATTCAATTTGCCGCCGCCCAGGGTGAAGAACGGCTCTGGGAGCGGCTCAGAGAGCACCGCCCATCAGCAAGCCGAACGCCTGTGTCTCAAGGCGGCTCCATGCCATTTTTTCGTTTGGTTGCGGCAGCGGCGGGCGAGAGCATGAAGTTGAGCAGCGCGCGCGTGACCATCACGTTTTGGCTCGTCACCGCAATGCCGGCAGAAAACATGGTGCGCCTCTGAATGTCAGGCGGCAGCCCGCACACGATGTCGATGCCTTTGATGTGGATGAGTTCGCTCATCTGCTGAAAGCCCAGAGCCGCCCTGCCTTCCGCCACCAGACCGCCCACTGCCACGCCGGGCGGCGCAATCACCAGTTTGGATTTGATCGCGTCCGTGATGCCCCAGTAGTCAAACAATTTTTCCAGATACACGCCCGAGGGTCCGGTGGAGTAACCCACGCTCGGCGCGGCAAGCACCGCTTGCCTCACTGCGTCCGCACTGGAAAGGTCTGGCTTGCGCGCGCCGGCGCGCACGCACACGGTGACACCGGAGCTGGCAAAGTCATAGCGGCTGCCGGGACGTACCTTGCCTTCTGCAATCAGGGTGTCAATCACATTGTCCGCGAGCACGATCACGTCGAGCACTTCGCCGGCGCGCACACGATTGGCCGCGTTCACACCACCGACGCTTTCGACTTCAATCGCCTGCGTGGCCGCTTGCGGATATTCCCTGACGAGACCATCGAGGGCTTCTTTGGTGGCCATCGAGGTGAGGATCTTGATTGGAGCAATAGCCATTGCAGGGAGACTCTCTGAGAAGGGTGGAGCAAATCAACCTAGCAGCGCGGGCAGCCAGGTCGCCACGGCGGGCACGAAGAATACCAGCGCCAACAAGACCAGACTCATCGCCACGTAGGGCACCACGGCGCGGAACAGATCGGCCATCGTCACCGAGGGCGGCGCGACGCCCTTCATGGTGACGATCAGCATGCCGTGCGGTGGCAGCAACAACCCCAGCTGCATGCAGATCAGGAACATCACGCCGAACCAGATGAGATCAATGTTCATCGCCTGCACCACCGGCATGAAAATCGGCAGCGTGATCATCATCATGCTGACCTGGTCGACAAACACGCCCAGGAAGATCAGGATCAGCATCATGCCGGCGATCACCGCCCATTGCGGATAGCCCTGCCCGGTGATGAGTTGCACCAGGCCATTGGACGCGCCCGAAAACGAAAGTATCTGCGAGAAGGTGGTGGCGCCAACGATGATGAACAAAATCATGCAGGAGATGCCGACGGTGCCGCGCAGGGATCTCATCAGCGCGTCCCAGGTGAGGGCACGGTACAAGCCGGCGAGGGCGATGGTGGCGAGCGCGCCGATGGCGGCCGACTCGGTCGGGGTGGCCCAGCCCGCCGCCATTGAGGCAACCACGATGGCGAAGATGGAAACGAGCGGGATCACGTACTGGAAGAACGGCCGCAGTTTCTCCCAACCCTGATGCTCTTCGAGCTCGGACGGCGGGGCCAGCGCGGGTTTGGTCTTGACGCGCACCACGATGTAGATCACGAAGGCCACCGACAGCAACATGCCCGGCAGTACGCCGCCGATCAGCAGCTTGGAAATCGAAATGCCGGACAGCGAGCCGAGCAAAACCGTGAGCGCGGAGGGCGGGATCAGCATGTCGACCGCGCCGATCGCCATGATCGGCCCGGCAGCGATGGTGGGGTGGTAGCCGCGCGCCAGCATCACCGGCAGCATCAGGCTGCCGAGCATGGCAGTGGTGGCGATGGTCGAACCGGAAATCGCCGAGAACACTGTGCCAGCCACCACCGCGACGACGGCGAGTCGCCCCGGCACCTGTTTGATCAAACGCTCAATGCCGTCGATCACCTTGACCGCCAGACCGGTATGAAACAGCACTTCGCCCATCAGCACGAACAGCGGGATCGGCGTCAGCGAAAAACTCATCACCGAACTCACGCTGTTGCGCGCCAGTTGCATCAGCCCGGCCTCGCCACCAAGGTAAAGCACCGCGCCCACCAGATTGATAACCAAAAACGAAAACGCGACCGGCAGGCCAAGGAACAACAGGACGGTCGAGCCGCCGAGGAGCAGCCAGGCGGCGAATTCCCAGCTCATGCACTGACGAGCAGGGTTAACTGCTCGCGTCGAAGCAACTTCTTGAAGCCGGCATCGAACGTGACGAGATGCTCACCGAGCCGGATCACGGATGCAGCCAGCCACGCGTCGGGGATGGCATTGCCACGCAGACTTCCGTCCAAACAAAGCTGGCGCAACTGCGGCCATTCTTCGCCAGAAGCGGCCATTTGGACCAGCGGTGACGCCAGCAGCGCGTCAACGAAGGCGACCGCACGCTCTACCGGATCTGCCTGGACAAACACTTTTGGATTGGTCACCAGCCGCAGAAAACCGGCGACAACCAGCGGCAGCAGACGCAAGGGCATGCCCGCGTGATCCTGTCTGATGGCATCGGCCAGCCATTGCCTTGCCAGTCCGTGGTGCTGATGGTCTTTGCGAAAGGCGGCAACCAGTATGTTGATGTCAGGCGTCATTTACGCTCGATCGGCGGCATCGAGCATGGAACTGTTGCTGCACGGATCAATGCCGGGCAATAGACCGCCCCTGCTGCGCGAGACCGGCAATTTAACGGCGCGAACCCGTTTGCCAGCGTTGCGCTGAGTCGTAAGGCGCAGGCGCAAACCCTCCTCGATCAGGCGGGTCAGGCTGCTGCCCTGCTGCGCGGCGAACACTTTCGCATTGCGCATCAGTGCGTCATCAAGGTCCAGGGTGGTTTTCATGGCGTCATCATACATATTTCTGTATTGGCATTCAATCGCCGGATACCGCCGGAATACGAAGCAAGCTCGGGAGCTGGCTTTAGTTAAAACTCGCCGCTTTCCAATCCCGCTGCTTGAGCGCCTTCTCACGCAGGGCACTGATGGTGGTCTGCGTGGTGATCGCATTGGGGTCGATTACCACTTCGATCACACTCGGCAAACCGCTTGCGACGCTGCGCTTCAAGGCACCCGCGAATTGCGCTGTCTCGGTCACGGTCTCGCCATGCGCACCATAGGCCTTGGCGAGCGCGGCGAAATCGGGATTGGTGAAGGTGGTGCCGTGCACGCGCTCCGGGTAGTCGCGCTCCTGGTGCATGCGGATGGTGCCGTAGATACCGTTGTTGACGATGATGAAAATCACGTTGAGCTGGTGATGCACGGCGGTGGCAAGTTCTTGCCCGTTCATCATGTAGCAGCCGTCGCCGTTGAACGAAACCACGGTGCGCGTGCGGTCTGAGGTCTTGGCAGCAATCGCGGCCGGCACGCCATAGCCCATCGAGCCAGCGGTCGGTGCCAACTGTGTGCGATGCGTGGTGTAACGGTGAAAGCGGTGCAGCCAGCCCGAGAAATTGCCTGCGCCGTTGGTGTAGACGGTGTCTTCGGGCAGCGCGTCTTCCATGATGCGGATGATGTCGCGCAGTTCGACCTTGCCGGGCATGCCTTGGTAGGCAGAAGATTGCCAGGTCTCGTATTCGGCGCGCGCGGTGCGGGTCTCATTCGCGTAGTGGATCGTGCCCGGTTTGCCGAGCGCTCTCGCGGCGGCGGCAAATTGGTTCATGCCCGATGCGATCAGCAGTTCGCCCTGATACACGCGCCCAAGCTCGTTGGGGTCGTTGTGAACGTGAATCAAGGTTTGCTGCGTGACCGGCGGGGTGAGCAAGGTGTAGCCTGAAGTTGTCATCTCGCCCAGGCGCGCGCCGATGGCGAGAATCACATCAGCCTCTTTGACGCGCTTGGCCAACAGCGGGTTGATGCCAATGCCGACATCACCGACGTAGTTAGGCAGGCGGTTATCGACCAAGTCCTGAAAACGGAATGAGCAACCCGCAGGCAAGTCGAAATTCTCGATGAAGGCGCGCAAATCATCGATGCCCTGAGAAGTCCACCCAGTCCCGCCAAGAATGACCATCGGCTTGTGAGCCGCTTCCACCAAGGCTTTCAGCCGTGCCATATCTGCAGCGCCGGGCGAGGCCTGCACGGTTTTGAAGCAGCCGGCATCCGCCACGCTCGCCATTGAAGTGAGCATGTCTTCCGGCAATGCGAGCACAACGGGCCCGGGACGGCCCGAGACAGCGGTGTGAAACGCGTGGCTCACATATTCGGGAATGCGGTCGGCGCGGTCGATCTGTGCGACCCACTTCGCCATCTGGCCGAACATGCGCCGGTAGTCCATTTCCTGAAACGCTTCGCGCTCGACCTGATCGGATGCCACCTGGCCGACAAATAAAATCATCGGGTCCGAATCCTGAAACGCGGTGTGCACGGCGATGGACGCGTTGGTGGCGCCGGGGCCGCGCGTCACGAAGCAGATGCCGGGTTTGCCGGTCATCTTGCCGTAGGCGCCGGCCATGAAACCGGCGCCGCCGTCCTGACGCGCGACGATCAACTCGATGGTGTCGCGCGCACCGTAGAGCGCGTCAAGTACCGCAAGATAGGACTCGCCGGGGACGCAGAAGGCGTGGCGCACGCCGTGGATCTTGAGTTGGTCGACGAGGATTTCGCCGCCGGTGCGGCTGGAAATGGGTTGGGTCATTGGGCTGGCTTAGTAGAAGAGGGACACCGTGCTCGCCTGCCTGCACCGTAGAGGTCAAGCAAGAAGCACGTTGCTGGGAGCTTGTATCAAGCTGCCCATTCTAAGGGGAGTGCGAACAAATGATTGTGCTGCGAAAGCGCAGATCCCGACCTCAGGCCCCCGCTCAGGTTCGACTCAGGGCCGCCCCACGTTGTCCCTATTCAAACTGTCCTGCGTGATCGGTCTGATGATGCGCGGAGAACTTCTTCCTCCACATCCTGGAGGCGATCTTTACCAAAAAAGATTTCATCTCCAACAAAGAACGTTGGCGAGCCGAACGCGCCGCGTTCAAAGGCGGATTGGGTATTGGCGAGGAGGCCGCTTTTCACCTCCGGCATCGCAGTTGCTTCAAGCAAGCGCTCGGCATCAATCCCTGCGGTCGTCAGGACGCCGGCAATCTCCGAGTCCTCCTGCATGTTTCGTCCCTGCTCCCACATGGCGCAATACATTGCATCCACGTACGGCGCGAAACACCCGAAGTTTTGCGCAGCGATGGCTCCGCGCATGATCTTCAATGTATTGACGGGGAAGAACGGGTTACGCTGAAACCGGATCAGATTGTGCTTCGCAATAAACCGTCTCGTTTCAAGCTGGTCAAATGCGCGTTTATTGGGGATTCCGGCAAAAGCCTCCGCCGGAGAGCGGTTGTTCGCCAGTTTGAATAATCCGCCCAGCAGTATTGGAACATAGTCAAACTTGACGCCGGTCCGACTCTCGATCGCCGGGATGACCTGATGGCACAGATAGGCATTCGGGCTGCCAAAGTCAAACAGGAATTGGACAGAAGGGACGCTCATCGGCTGGCTCCTTTTATTCTCAGGAAAGCTAATCAGGAAATTAACAATGCATTGGCCAGAGGCCCATTACCAGGTTTCCAGCCATGGACGAAGTTCTGTTTCATGCGTCCAGGCATCGCGCGGCTGCATATGGATCTGCCAGTAGGCATCCGCAATACTGTCCGGATTCAGAATGCCTTGTTGCGCCTTCAGCTCATAGCGTTCCGGAAAATTCGAACGGATGAACTCGGTATCGATTGCGCCGTCGATAACCGGATGTGCCACATGAATGCCCTTCGGCCAAAGCTCGCGCGCCATGCTTTGGGCTAGTGCGCGCAAGGCATGTTTGGCGCCGGCGAAGGCCGCAAAACCGCTGGAGCCACGCAGCGACGCGGTGGCGCCGGTGAAGATCATCGTGC